>JALVDQ010000389.1 GCA_027008885.1 Thiotrichaceae bacterium
ATACCAATAATACTTATAACATCATTCCAGAAATTGTCAATACCCAAGGCACAAAATGTATCAATACTCCGCCACCCATCCCCCCGGTTTTTTATATATTTTTGCGTAGCCTGTATTGAGGAAAAAAATACAGGAGCGATGCTTAACACATACAATCCCGCGTTCCGCATACTCAATGCTGACTACATGCTCTGTCCCGTATTCCGCAGGCTTCATACGGGCTACATAGCTGCCCGCTCTGTCCTTTGTCCCCTGACTTTACCACCTGTCCTGTATTTTGCTTCAGTCAATAGATTCTTTATTGTCGGTATTTTGGACTCTTGCTAACCTCATTCCAGTTAGAATGGAAACGGGCTTCAAGATGCATAGAATCGCTTTAATCAATATGAAAGGTGGCTGTGGAAAAACCACGATTGCTACCAGTCTGGCAGCCTATTATGCCAGTGTTGGCTTGAAATCCTCACTAACCGATTACGATTCACAAGGCTCTTCACTTGACTGGCTTAAACATCGGGACATCGACAAACCGACAATTTATGGAATTGACGCATATAACAGAAACAAGGCAACGACCCTGTCCTGGCAGTTACGTCCTCCGGCAGATACACAGGTATCCATTATTGACACACCCGCGGGGCTTAATCTTGAAGTACTGCGAAAAATTATCGAGCAGAGCGATACACTGCTGATTCCTGTGATGCCCTCAGCGATCGATATTCAGGCTGCGGTTCGTTTTATTGAAATCTTGCTGATTCAGGGCAAGGCAAGAGCCAAAGGAAAAAATATTGGCATTATAGCCAATCGCATTCATTCAAGGACGCTGGCATATCAGACTTTGAAAAAGTTTATCGCGCGTCTGGATATACCGCTAATTGCCAGATTTCGTGGCGTGCAATGTTATATTCACGCCATTGACAAAGGTATAGGCATACACGAATCCACAGAAAAACAGGCATTTAGAGAGCTTTATCAATGGGATAAATTAATCAGGTGGCTGGATCAGTGCAACCCGCATAAAGCGCATCCACACCCGTCGCCATCAGTTGCAAACAAGCTTCAAGGCGATTTGGAGAGGCGCGACGATAAACCACTCGCTGCCCATAAGCTTACCCATGAGCAACCAGCAGATAAATCACAAGCAGGAAAATAGCCACCATGGTACTGGTTTCAACCCAGTTTACCTTGCCATCATCCTGTACTGCTTTCCACAGAATCAGCATTGATGGAAAACCCAGAATAATGGCACTGGTTGTGTGTATATCAATGGGTATGACTCCCTTGCCATTATTGACAGCAGGAATTACGCCTGTTTGGGTAAATGCGGCGAGCATAATCATGGCGATTGGCAAAACCAGAAAGGGAACCTGGGTAATGGCACCTGATGCGTTTGCCATGGCAATGCTGTATTTTTTCTGGATATGTGCAGTACCTATCATGACAAATGCGCCCGCAGAGGCAAATACGCTCAATATCACCGCGCCAAACATTTCAGAATATCCCGCCTGTTCCAGTTTGTGCACCAGTATTCCGGCAAACTCTCCAACCGAGTGACCACCGATCACAGAGGCAACCAGCCCCGCAATACTGAACGCTATAATGGCTCCAATTGACATATACGCTTCATTTTGCGCCTTTTCTAGCGGGACATCTTCGACCGAAGCCGGTTTATGATCTTTTGAAAAACGCTTTACCAGGCGACTAACCGCAACTATCTGGATGATTAGTAAAATAACCCCAAATACATACAAATCCGCTGGACTGAGAGAGGCATTGCTTCCCCTGCCAGTGACCGAGCCAACAGCAAAGGATTTCATCAGCAACATAATGATGCCCAGACTAAAAAATACGCCAGCCGCAGCAGCGTATAAATCGGTACTCAAACCCACCAGCGGTTTGGGCAAAGTGGCATTTCCCTCGACATCCCTGGGCAAGGCACTGCAATAAATTCCAAAAGCCGCTGCCCCCACATGCAGGGTCAATACGGTGACTATAAAGCCTACCCTTGGAGTCGCTATTAAAACAAAGGCAAGCATCACCAGCTCTGGAATATTACTGGATAGTCCTGCCATGGTTCCAGCGACAAAGGAATTCATTTTGTTGCGCTTTGCATAACCATCCACTGCTTTTATCATCATTTCAGAAGAGGCAAAAACCACTATCAAACCGCCAACGCCCAGCAAAATAGCCAATAACCAGCCGTGCGTATGAATAAAGAAAGTTGCGATGGCAATTAACAGCAGCCCTGTGATTAACAGCCACAACCACTGTTTGCCCTCATGTGAGTCATTATGGGAGCCTTGTTCAGAAGCTTTTCTGGAAATATTTGACATATTTTTATGTTACCGTATTTAGTTACTAGTTATCGGATTTTTCTTCTGGCGATGATCTGCTATCCCACCAGAGAAGTCCAATTTTAAGCAGAAAATAGAGGAAAATGCCAAGAAAATCTGCCAGCCAGTCCAGAACAGAAAAGCTTCGATCAGGTGAAAAGTATTGCAATATTTCAATACCGGCACCATAAACAAGCAGGGGTAATCCTTTCCAGAGCCAGAAAGGATGGCGCTCCGTTGCCAGATCCATTAATACAGCAAAGCCAAAAAACACAAAAATGTGAATGACTTTATCACTGATAGACAAAAGTTCTGGAAATTCCAGTTTTTGTGTTGCAACCCAGGCTCCAGTCACCATCAAAATAATAATCAGTGTTCTGGTGCTAATTTCAAAAGCGGCTATCCGTCTTAAATGTCGTACAACTGTAATCAAATGATGCATAAAATAGACTCTGCCCGATGTTCACACATAAGACCCGTTCAAAATTAATCTAACAATTAGCCCCTGTTTTCTGATCTTCTTTCGTTATTGCTTTGGTTACATAGCTCACTATGCTCCCGTCGCAATGCCTTGAATATCAAAAAAACAGGAAACGAAATTTTGTTAAATTAATTTTGCTTGGGTACTTACAAGATCAAAAAAAGGGGGCAATAATAGTCTAATAATGTGCATATTAGCTATAATTTTCGGTGTAAAAAAATGATTCTGCCGTTACAATCAGGCAATGGACGTATCACATATTCTTGATGGGCTAAACAAACCCCAGCGACAGGCGGTATCTGCCGAAGCGATTCCGCAACTCGTGCTTGCAGGTGCAGGCAGTGGCAAAACCCGTGTGCTGGTTCACCGTATTGCCTGGCTAATTCAGGTTGAACGGATATCACCTTTTGCGATTCTGGCGGTAACTTTTACCAACAAGGCTGCGGCTGAAATGCGCGGGCGTATCGAAGAATTACTCGGCTCACCCGTCGGTGGCATGTGGGTCGGTACCTTTCATGGCTTGTCACATCGCCTGCTGCGGCGTCACTGGGAAGAAGCCAAACTGCCGCAAAACTTTCAAATACTGGATTCTGATGACCAGCTGCGCCTGATCAAACGGGTCAAGCGAGGCTTGCAGCTGGATGAAAAGCTCTGGCCGGCAAAGCAGTCACAGTGGTTTATCAATAAACGCAAGGAAGAAGGTGAACGCCCCTCACATATTGAAGACAAGGGCGACCCCACGACACGGCAGCTTGTTGATATCTATAAACATTATGAAGAAGCCTGTGAACGCTCAGGGGTGATTGATTTTGCCGAGTTATTGCTGCGTTCGCTGGAATTACTGCGTGATAACCCCCATCTGTTACAACATTATCAACGTCGTTTTCAGCATATTCTGGTGGATGAATTTCAGGATACCAATACATTACAATACGCCTGGATTCGCTTGTTGGCGGGTAAACACATCCCTCCCTTTGTGGTGGGTGATGATGACCAGTCAATCTATGGCTGGCGCGGCGCAAAAATCGAACATATACAGGATTTTGCGCGTGATTTTCCGCAAACCAAAATCGTAAAACTGGAACAAAACTACCGCTCCAGCGGCAATATACTGAATGCCGCAAATGCTGTGATTAGCAATAATCAGGGGCGCCTTGGCAAAAATCTGTGGACAGCCGATGACGATGGCGAGCCCATCCATCTTTATGCCGCCTATAATGAAATCGAGGAAGCCTCTTACATTGCCTCACGCATCCAGCAGTGGGTCAGCCACGGCAATGCACTCAAAGACATTGCCATACTTTACCGTTCTAACGCACAATCCCGCGTATTTGAAAGTATCCTGAATGAAAACGGCATTGTTTACCGGGTTTACGGCGGACTACGCTTTTTTGAACGCGCTGAAATCAAGGATGCACTTGCCTATCTTCGTCTTTGCGCCAACCGCCATGATGATCCGTCGTTTGAGCGGGTCATTAACCAGCCCAGCAGAGGCATTGGCGATAAGACCGTTGGCATTATTCGTGAATATGCACGCAATAACAGCCTGTCTTTATGGCAAGCGGCTCTGGAATTGCTGGAAAATGCCGCTTTTACGACACGCGCGGGATCAAGCGTAGCCGGATTTATTGAACTGATCAACTCAATCGCAGCAGAGATTAGCGAGCTTCCGCTGGATCAGCAGGTTGAACACGTTATCGAACGCTCCAGACTGAAACAGTATTATATCAAAAAAGAAAAAGGTGATGCAGGACAGGCACGCATTGAAAACCTCAAAGAACTGATTTCTGCCGCTCAGGGTTTTATCTACAAACCGGATGAGGAACATGCCGATATGGATTTTCTCACCGCATTTCTTGCATATGCCTCCCTCGAGGCTGGCGAAGGACAGGGCGAGGCTGGCGATGACTGTGTGCAACTAATGACACTGCACTCCGCCAAAGGTCTTGAATTTCCGCTGGTTTTTCTGGTAGGAATGGAAGAAGGACTGTTTCCTCATCAAATGTCAACAGAAAATCCGGGCAAACTGGAAGAAGAACGCCGCCTTTGTTATGTGGGTATTACCCGTGCCGAAAAGCAGCTAGTGCTCAGTTACGCCGAACAGCGCCACCTTTACGGGAATACACTCTACGGGCTACCTTCCCGTTTTATCAATGAAATACCTGAGGAACTGCTTGAAGAAATCCGCCCCAGGGTCAAAACCTACAGCAGCAACTGGCAAGCAGGCTATGCAAGGGAAAGCAAACCCCAACTGGCAACACGCACCAATGAAACCGGACTCTCCATAGGGCAACGGGTCTCACATGCCAAATTTGGCGAGGGGCTCATTACCGATGTCGAAGGCGCAGGAAAACACGCACGGGTACAGGTAAACTTCACGGATGCCGGAAGCAAATGGCTGGTTCTAAGCTATGCCAACCTCAGTATTTTATGAGACTATTCATTCAGTTTAAGTAACGCCGAGAGTCGCAGAGTTTTTTTGCAGAGTTTTTTCACAGAGAACACGGAATCAGGCAGGGTCGGTGTAGCCTTGCGAAACCAACCATCGAAGCTCGAATCTGCTCGGTTGTGTAAACTTCACCGACCCTACAACTGTGTCCTCTGCTACCCATCCCCCCGGTTTTTCACATATTTTGCGTAGCCTGTATTGAGAAACGAAATACGGGGGCGCGGTGATTAATACCGTGCCATGCTGGATCGGTATAGCATTATCCAATATGGTACTGTGATCCTGTCGGGTTACGCTCGGGCCAACCTACGCTGTCTTCTGTCCTCAGAAACACCCATCCCCCCTGTTTTTTATATATTTTTGATGAATATCCGAATCAATGCAGAGAAGAAACCAGAAAATTTCTACAGGATACGGGGTGTTCCTGATAGTAGCCAGTTTCTATAGGGCTTTGCGGATAACATCCCTGATATATTGAGTAATTCGATGAATTTTTTTAGAGCGCGTATTTCAATTTCCTGCTGCTGCATACGTCTGTGAATACGCTCCTTTTTTAAATCCAGTAGAAGAGCAAGATTATTTGATCTGGATAAACGATTAATGCGAATGTTTATTTTATGTAAAAGCCTTTGCTTGATCAGCCACTGGTCCTGGATTGATCTTAATTGATATTGTGCTTCGCTTAACTGGTCTGATACTTCGGTTATTACATTTTGCGCATCTAACATTGTGTAATATCGCTGTTGTTCCTGCAAAAGACTATCATAACTATTTCTGGTAATAGGTATTTTTATACCGATCGAAAACCCCAGATCATTATCTTTATTATCGTACTCAAGCTTGAACGAATTTAGTGATATTTTCTCCTGGGCGTTACGCCGCTGTCTTTGTCTGTTGGCAAGGTCAATATCAAATTCTGCCTTTGAAATCACATTATTATGTTGCTGATATTCCCTGCTTTGTATAATTTCATTTGATATTTCTATCATTTGCCCAATAGAAATTAAACCCTGTCTGTTTAGATCAATAGCAGTGTTGCGATTGTGATTTCTGTTATATTCAATATCTTGACGTTGACTTTTAAAACGTGACAGACCGGTACTGTTTTCCAGTTCCTGCGCCCAGATGCTCTCCAATGTCAGGTCTGCCTGCTGTAATTTATCAGCCCTGAAGTCATTACTGTTTACTTTCAGTTTCCAGCTATCAAGCTCGGAATTTGCGATAAGTCGTTGTTGCTGCAACAGGTTTTCCCGTTTTTTTCGGGCAATATAATCAATCAGCCTAAAATAGGTAGCTTTTAGTTTTTTGTCTAATAACCCTGTTAATTTTAAAACTGCCTTTGATTTTCCTATATTTATAATTTGTTGCTCTGCATTAATCTGTTCCCGATTTTTTAGCTTTACCTCAAAACTCAGTTTCTGTGCCTCAAAATCATTGATATTTGAATTACTCCATTTTAGTTCTGAATCATCAACCCATGCACCCAGACCACCCAGTTGTTTTTCAGGAAAATTCTGATCCATTTCATACAAGTGATTTTCAACTCCGATAATGGTCTTTCGCAAGATGGCACTGCTTTCATCCTCTATCTGTGTAGCTTGCAAAGGCAGTGTCACAACCAGATTGATCAGCATGACGCTGATTATCGCAATGATTTTTGCAACAAGCGCAAATAATGTCCTTTTTCTGATTCTGTTTAACATTAGTTATCATCCTTTCTAATGTGGTCTGCATAAGCATGAGGGAATAGCGTGCGTGCTTTTTCACCAAACGGCTTAAAAAAAGCTTCTGCCGTATTGGGTCGTTGTGGTGAAAAACTTATCTGTACCTTTTCACCCAGCAACAAAGAATTGTTTATCGGTAATCTGATATTAACCTCTCTTCCCCATGATCTTACATTTGGATTCTTTTTAAGCCTCTCCGGGTATTCAACGATCCGGCTACCCAGACTTTCAACACGTCCCTCAATTGCTACATCCCTGTTTTTACTACTTTGAGAATGAATCCAGACCCGTTGACCGATCTTGACGTCATTCGAGACATTTTCATGGATATAACCCTTGACCATTTTGGGGTATAAACCATAGACCGTTAAAATAGGTTGAAATGCAGCAACCCGTTCCCCCTTTTTATAACTGATATTGCCAATTCGACCAGAAAAATCCGCTCTAATGGTCAATTCTTCCTCCTGACGGTTTATTTCATCAAGATTTCTTGCCATTTGTTTTTTTCTTACGATGATCGGAGCCTTTTCTGCCTTTATTCTGCTTAGCAGAGCATTGATTTGAGTCTGGATAGAACGACGGATTAAACGGCGCTGATTTTGTAATGAATGAATCTGAGCCTGAAGTGGATCAGGTGTTTGTCCTTTGGGGGAGGTGCCCAGTATATTTTTATAGAGTTCAATGTTTTGCTGTTGTTTTGAACGCAACTCGGAAATCTGTGCATCCAGCCTTGCAAGTTCGGTTTTTTCCTGGGCACGCAGCACCCGGATTTCTGCCTCAATTTTTATTTTTGATTCATTCTGTTGTGCACTGAGTTCTTCAATTTGACTGTGCAACTGATTTTTTTGAGCAGCAAGATCGTTTCTTTCAGCCCGTAATAACACCGTTCCCCGCTCAACATATTGATCTTCAATTACATTGATTTCCAATATTTTTACTGCTTCCTGAAAGCTTACCGATTGCTCCTGGTTATCTGCTATCCCAAAAAAGTGGGTGGTATTCTCCTGAAAGCTATTTGTCAGCAAATAAACAACTAGCATAGAAACAAGCAAGGTGACTGGAAGAATTATCTTTTTCATCTTACTTTGCCTGCAATGTCTTTAATGAAATTTTTTTTATTGAAGGCAGTCGTTTTAGTTCCCTTAGAAACTCTTCATAGGTCTTGTCTTTTTTCAGGCTGATTTTATAGGCGTAGGCATAGTCTTTTTTACCGTCCTTTAGTTCATCCAGTAAATAATCCTGACAATATTTTTGCATAAACTTTTCAAGATACTGTTTCTCTTTTGAGTTTGTAGACAACCTGAATCTTAATATTCCCTTGGTTCCCCTGTCAGGTCCCAAAGGAGTAAAATAAAGGGTAATAACTGCCAATGAAAAACCAATGGTACCGATAATTGCTATATCAAAGGCATACGCCCCACAAGAAATACCGGCTGCCAGTGACGCAAACAGAAAAAGCAAATCACGGGGGTCTTTTAAATTATTTCTGAAACGGACGATCGACATTGCCGCCATAATACCCAAACCACGCGCCATGCTATCCCCAATTGACTGGATAATAACGGTAGAAATTATGGCTATGAGCACAATGGACTGGACATAGTGTTTTGAGTAATCTTTCCCCTCCAGTGTTTTTTGATAAACAATGGCAAGCAAAGATGAAAGAATGAAAGCCAGCAATATAGTATAAATTAATGTCTGAATATTGGCACTTTCAGAAGCTGTTTGTACTGTAATAGAATCAAACATTGGATTGCCGACCTGATTATTTATCTGATTTTTAAGGTTATTTTAATAATTTGTAATATGATACTACAGAAGAAACAAGAACAGTCAAGATGATCTCAAAATTTATGACTCTATTAAATAATATACCAGATGAACTGCTGCAAAATGTGGATAGTTAGTATATTCAGACTATATTTTTAGCACGTTCTTTAGATTTTTTTGCGACCTTGTCACGGAGGTAAACTGGTTGGGCATTTTCTGCTGTTACGGTGTTATTGGCTAAATATTCTGATGCCGCGAGTTTTGCAATCGCGTCTGCCCCTGGGTATAACCGTTTTATGTGATGTATATATTCTGGCAGTCCTTCACTGAAAAGGGCATCATGGTACGCATCCCAGCCAGATCCACAGATGATAATGCCATTTTTCTGCTGATCCTGTTTTTCACGAGCAAATACCGCTTGCAGCAATTGCTCCGGTTTGCCAAGCTGCTCTTCCCCGACAAGTCTGGGTGTTCCCTCCTGAAGATCAAAACATCCCCAGTAGACCTCTCCCATACGCGCATCAAGCGCAGAAAAAATCATGCCCTCTGTTTTATATTGCTGATAAGCCTGTAAAGCCAGTGCCGCCAGTGTTGACACAGGAATCACAGGTTTGTCAATAGCAACAGCCACGCCTTGCGCAACACCCGCCGCAATCCGGAGACCGGTAAAGGCTCCCGGTCCCCTGCTAAAAGCAATGGCATCGACTTCACTGAGTTCAAGATTCGCTTCGCCGAGCACTTCTTGCATCATCGGCAGAATGAGTCTGGTATGTTCGCGTGGCGCAAGCTGGAAGCGGCTCACGATTTTATCACCTGCGGCATCCAGTAGCAGTGCTGCTGAACAGGCTTCGGTTGCTGTTTCAATTGCCAGTATTTTCATGTTTTTTCACCTGTTCAGGGATTGATTCAGCCTGTTTTTTATCTTTAAGTAACTTAAAAAAACGCTGCACAACCTCAAGTTGACTGGTGCGTGGAACTCTCGGCAGGCTCTCCAGAAAGGTTGTGCCATAACGCTTGCTGCGTAAACGCGGATCACAGATAACCAGCAAACCTTTGTCGTTATCATCCCTGATGAGTCTTCCAACGCCCTGTTTCAAGGTAATCACTGCCTGTGGTAACTGGTATTCGACAAAAGGGTTTCCACCACTTTCACGGATAGATTTAATGCGTGCTTCAAGCACCGGATCACCTGGCGATGCAAAAGGCAACTTGTCGATAATGACACAACTGAGCGCCTCACCCCGTACATCCACACCTTCCCAGAAACTGCTGGTTCCAAGCAAGACCGCATTCCCCAGTTTGCAAAATTTTCTGATCATGTCTGCTTGTGAAGATTCACCCTGAACCAGAATAGGAAAATCAATCGCATCTTTCAGTAACTCAGCTGCCTGATTTAAGGCACGATAACTGGTAAACAGCATAAACGTGCGTCCCTCGCAAGCTTCGATGACCGGAATGGCTGCATCAACTAGCGCTGCAACAAAACCTTCCATGTGTGGCTCTGGTATATTGGGGGGCGCATACAGCAAGGCATTATTCCAGTAATCAAAAGGACTGTCTAACAACAGTTCTGCTGGTTCCTGCAAGCCGATGCGACGTGTAAAATGCTCAAAAGACTGTCCAACGGCAAGGGTTGCCGAGGTTAAAACCCAGGCACATGGCCAACTTTCAACATGCTTTCTAAAGGTATCAGAAATATCTAGTGGTGTTGATACAAGAGAAAAAGAGCGCGTAAAGGTTTCATACCATTGCACTGTTCCTTCCCTGGGATTATGCAGATTATTGAGGCGCTGATTTTGCTGTTGCAGGCGCTCATAACACGATTCAAGTCCTTTGCTGCGATCTGCTGCGATCTTTAGCAAATCAAGTAAAGAGTCAAATATATCTTGTAAGTGATTGATTTCATTTTTTATGCCAGGCTTTGATTTAATTTTGTACCAGGGTTCACGCAAACCTGGCTTGTCCATTGCCAAACGCAAATCCTTGACGCATTTATCCAGCTCGGATAATTTGTCTCTCAAATCCGGCATATCGGATGCGCTGACCAATGCTTCGCTTAATGTATCCCTGGAAAGTTCCAGCAACTGCCGAGAACTCAATGTCTCACTAAAAAAACTGGAGGCGATTTCAGGGAGTTGATGTGCCTCGTCCAGAATGACCGCATTCGCGCTAGGTAAAAGCTCTCCAAAACCTTCTTCCTTTAATGCCAGGTCAGCAAAGAAAAGATGGTGATTGACGACGACAACATCCGCCTCCTGAGCCTTTCTGCGAGCTTTTACAACAAAGCAGGTTTCATAGTCCTGACACTCGGAACCGAGACAGTTGTCGGCAGTTGAAGTTACATGCTGCCAAACTTCTGCGTCACGCGGTACACTGTTTAGCTCAGAGACATCCCCTGCGATTGTCATTACCTGCCAATCGACAATTCGCTTCAAATAAGACAGGGATCTGCGGTCAGAAAAACGCCCCTCAGATTGAGCCCGATGCAGACGATAGCTGCATAGATAGTTCGACCTTCCCTTTAATAAAGCCGTTTTAGTATCTGTTTTTAAGGCTTTTTTTACAATCGGTAAATCTTTTGAGTAAAGCTGATCCTGTAATGTTTTGGTGCCTGTGGAAACAATAACCCGACCACCTGAAGCAACCGCAGGTACAAGATAGGCAAAGGTTTTTCCAACACCTGTACCCGCTTCAATAACCGCCGATGCTTGCTTGTCAAAGGCATCCACAACCGCAGCAAGCATTTGCTGTTGTTGCTGACGAACCTGAAAACCGGAAATAGCTTTGGCTAATGGTCCCTTTTCTCCCAGTAATTCTTTAATCTGCCTGTTTGATCGACTCATGGATAAATCCGCTTAATTATGGATTTATCTTAAAATAGTCAATCGCTTCTTTAACAACAACGGTATCTCCAGATTTGAGTCCTGCTTTTTTTATCAGCATCCAGTTTTTTGCAATGATGTAATCCCTGTTTGTATTACTGATCGACTTCTTCGCCATGCTAATTGCCTGAGTGTAATTCTTCTTCGCATAATTAGCCCGGGCAAGTTGGTACCATAGATCCGGATTTTCCGGCTCTATTCGCAAACCGCGCTCCAGTTCATCAATCGCAGAGGATGTACGACCTATCGCCAGATCAGCACGCGCCTTAACCAGCAAGGCTTTTACGGCAGAAGAAGTTTGCTTTGGAACGGGTTTTCGCACAGAGGGCTTAACCGGTTTGACACGACTTAAAACGGGTGTAGGCGCAGACGCAGTTCTGGATGATTTATGCTTTGCTTGCTCACTGCTGCTATCATCCGGAATATTTGCATAAGGATCTGTATCGACAACATATTTTTGTTTTATCTCTTCTTCCCGTTTTTTTGCTTGCTCTTCGTCAGTCACAGTAACCGCCGCGACCTCTTTTTGGGTAATCACCGTATCCTCAACCTTATTCGGTGAATATTTATGTACCTCGGGCTTGTAAGGTTTTACGGTAACCCTGGGGACTTTAGGCTTTGCAGGTGCAACTGGAGGCGGTGTATATCTGGGAGCTGGCTGGGGCATTCTGGCAGCCGGAATTTCAGGTATTTGAGGCAGATGCTGAGGACGATGAGATTGTGATCTCTGGTAAACATAATCACTATCATTGGCATTAGTCGAGCAGGCGCTTAATATGCCCAGCACAACAAGTAGTTGAACTACAATTATAGTATTTTTATATCGGCTTATATTATTAATCATTATCATCGTTATTCATTATCGTCGTTATCATATTAAAAATGTATCAAAAAGAGGGGGGATGGGTAGTTTACTCCTAAACCCCATAAACTCCGGTTTGCTTGAGTTAGCGCCTCATTAAATCATCTATCCATGAACTGGGATCATGTTGCTTTTGTGGCTGACGCTTTATCTGCTTATTATTGTTCCAGATTCTGGCACCCGGTCTTTCCGCATTCATCCTTGCAGTCCGGTCTTGCTGGCGATTAACTGGCTTCTCCCATGAAGGACGCGAAGTCTGGGTGGGTGTTTCATAATAAATATCAGTACAACGATGCACTTTTTTGGGTTCAGAGCCCACCGCAAAAGGTAAAATAACGGGTGTTCCACACGCCGGGTTGTATAACAGCCCCGATTTCTTGTCAACCTTATAGAACCGCAATCCCCTGGGTCGTTTAGGTTTAAAGGGCTTGGTTTGTATGGAGTTAATAAAATCTGCCCAAACTTTCAAGGCACCATCACCTCCGGTTAATCCTGTGGGTTTATTATCATCCCTGCCAACCCAGACCGAAACAACGTGCTGCCCCGTAAAACCAGCAAACCAGCTATCTATATTCCTATTCGTGGTGCCTGTTTTACCCGCGGCATTTTTCCACGCAGGCAAGACTTTTGCCAGATATTTTGCTGTGCCTTCCTTGGTAATTTTATTCATTACATAAGTCAGCAGATAGATGCTCCTTTCACTGGCAACCTGTTTTACCTGTAAAGGATAGCGCCTTAATGGCTTGCCATAAGAATCCATGACACTACGAATTGCAGTTAAAGGAGTATATGTACCCCTTGCTGCAATTGTTTGATATATTTGCTGAACCTCCATTGGAGTCATCTGGATAGCACCTAATAATAGTGATGGATTAGGAGCTATATCCCTGTGCAGACCCAAAGCATGAAGTTCGTCAATAACATGATCCAGACCCAGGGTGATCCCAATTCGTACTGTCGGGGTATTCATGGAATACAACAGTGCTTTCTGGAACGTCACCATACCCAAATCGCGCCCACTATAATTTTTAGGCTTCCAGAGTCTTGTTTTTGAAAGACGCACAGTAACCGGACCGCCATCAATCGGAGTGCCGAGGTTATACATTTTGGATTCCAGAGCCGCCAGATAAACCGCCGGCTTGATCAGTGATCCTATCTGCCGCGAAGCATTAATGGCGCGGTTATAACCTGCAAAACGGGCATCTCGTCCGCCAACCAGGGCAATGATTTCAGCACCCTGAACGTTACTCACAACCATTGCGGCATTGAGCTTGCCGCGACGAATACGTTTTGCCCTTTCCAGTTTTCTAACCCGTCTCCTCAGTACCTTTTCTGCCTTGATCTGAATGATTGGATCCATTGAAGTAAAGATCAGCAAGCCCTCAGAGCGTAAATCTTCTTCCTGGTAGTCCCGTTGCAGTTGCCTGCGCACCAGTTCCAGATAGGCAGGGAAAGGACTCACACTTGGCGGTGAATTTTTGGTAACACCCAGTGGTTTCTTTTTCAGGCGTGCAACCTGTTGTGCCTCCAGTACACCCTCTTTTGCCATCACATCAAGTACAAAATTGCGGCGCTTTACCGCAGCGTTGGGGTGGATTCTGGGATTATAAACAGACGGTCCCTTGGCAAGACCAATCAGAAGAGCCACCTGTTCAATCGTCAATTCTGTCATTGGCTTGTTAAAATAAAACTGCGATGCCAGACCAAAGCCGTGAATGGAACGCTTGCCATTTTGACCCAGATAAATTTCATTCAGATAGGCTTCCAGTATTTCTTTTTTGCTGTAATGAAGTTCCAGCAAAATAGCCATAATCGCCTCATTAATTTTTCTGCTATAACTTTTTTCATTGGTCAGAAAAAAGTTTTTAACCAGTTGTTGTGTCAGGGTACTTGCGCCCTGCACTTTTCTGCCTGCTTTCATATTTGCCAGCAGCGCGCGCATTATTGATTTAAGATTAACGCCAAAGTGCTCAAAAAATTTCTTGTCTTCTACCGCCACCAGACCTTTCGAGAGTAGCGGCGTCACTTTATCCAGCTTGACGAGAACCCTGTCTTCATTATGGCTTGGATAAAAGTTACCGATAAGTACCGGTTCCAGACGCATCAGGGTAAGTTGCTCCGTACTTTCAGTATTTCTTAGCCTGGCTATCTTGCCGCGGCGAATATCGACACGGATACGCCTTGAAATTTCCTGGTCATCCGCAAACTGAAAGCCACGAGTCTGAATAAAAAATGTGTTTTTATCGCGTTTATATTGCCCCGTGCCAACAATATGGGTAACAAAAGTATAATTTAGCAGTTGCAACTCTTTTTGCAGATCATCTGCTAGCAGTCTTTTTCCTTCATACAGCTCCAGTGGTCGCGCAAAAACACGCGCGGGCAATGCCCAGCGCTTGCCTTCAAACTGTTTACGGACTTTATCATCAAGTTGCAATACATAGGCTGCTGCAAACAAAGAGCCAATAACAATGCCTATCAGTATAAAAATTCGGGCAATACGCCATATTCCGTACAAAAAGGAACCCACGATTTTATGTAACGGTCTTCTTGTTTTACTCATGACTTCCTGTTCTGATGTCTATTCATCTTCACTTTTTTCTACTCTGGTTTTGGTGTGAATTTCAAGGTTTTGAAGTAATTCTGTCAGTTAATTTTTGCGACAGCAGTAATCTGCGAATAACTCCGGTTAAGCTTATTTTGATCAGGTCATTATTTTTTCTGCCAATCCCCTTGCTAATCCGATAAGAAATAAACCTGTTGGTCGACTCAGTCTATGGACTGGATTAGCATATGTATGCTTAACTATGAATGACTATACCACAAGCACATAGTTCAGGCAGATTCTACAATAATTTATTGCAGCACTCCAAATAATGCTAATGACTTAATACTACCACGACAAAAACAGTTAAGGTCATGTAAATTAATGCATTGATATAATCCTGAGCCCTGCGAGACAACAACTTGTAATGCCATAAAACTCTCTGCAATATGAATCATTCTTCCCAGGAGCTTGTCCGAGAAAGTTCTTATATTAAATATTAAGCATTTATCAACAAGACTTACAGGACAAAACGAACTTTTTTATTGCTAACAGGTCGTTAATAACAAGAAAAATAATTTGGGCTAAAAAATGAAAAGAATAATTATAATCTCTTTTGTACTTCTCTTCACAGTTTATATGAGTGCTTGCTCACAGGTATCACAGCACTCTTCTGCAAACCGCGTTCGACCTTATGCCTCATCACATCAACAAGGTGCATGGCAATATTCGCAACGCAGGCAATTACCACAGCGGCCACCTCTCGGTACGAATAATCCGACCAGAAAACTGATGGTGAGAATTGCCAAAAGCACGCTTGGCGCGCCCTATAAATGGGGAGGCAACAATCCACAGCAAGGATTCGATTGCAGTGGTTTAATGACTTATATCCATAAAAATGCCCTGGGACTGCATATTCCCAGAACTGCCGCGCAACAACGTGACAAAAGTCGTACTATCAGCTACGAACAACTTCAGCCTGGTGATATGTTATTTTTCAAAACCAGTGCAAAGTCTAACCATGTTGGAATTTACATAGGCGAGCGGCAGTTTATTCATGCACCTTCCAGTGGCAAACGGGTTCATATTTCCAGCATGGATTCCGCCTACTGGTATAAAAGATTCGTAAAATTTGGCACATTTCTTTGATATATCGGGGCAGATCAGAATTGTATATAAAATGACCGGGGAGCTTACCGTGGAAACGCTTATGACTTGAACGCAATCTCCTTTAGCACCTGATAAATGGCGGAGGTAAGCTGCGTCAATTCATCTTCAGTGATAATAAACGGTGGCATCAGGTAGACTAATTTTCCAAAAGGTCTTAACCATACGCCGTGTTTGCTAAAACGGGGCTGTGACCAGCGGCTATCAATTGGCTGCTGCAGCTCTACCACGCCGATTGCGCCTTTAACCCGAACGTCTTTAACTGCTTTCAGCTGGCGGCAAGGAGCCAACTCTGTTTTTAACTGCGTTTCTATGCGCTGAATGGTGTTTTGCCAGGGTGACTTTAGCAGCAACTCAATACTGGCATTGGCGACACTGCAGGCAAGCGGGTTTGCCATAAAAGTAGGACCGTGCATCAGAACACCCTTGCCGTCTGCTTCGATCCCCTGCACCACCTTGCTGGAGGTAAGCACTGCTGAAAGTGTCATATAGCCGCCCGTGAGTGCCTTGCCGACTGCCATAATATCCGGCTCAATACCAGCTTGCTGATAGGCAAACAGGGTACCAGTACGCCCAAAGCCCGTGGCAATTTCATCCACTATCAGCAACACATTATAATGATCGCAAAGCTGGCGTAGCTGCTGCAAATATTCAGCATAATAAAAGCGCATTCCGCCCGCATTTTGTACCATGGGTTCAATAATAACGGCGGCAATTTGCCTGTGATTTTGACTGAGTTTGCTTTTAACATCCTCGATGTATTCAGCTTTCCAGCCGTCGTCATCTCTCGCCTCGCTATCAATGCTCGCGGGAGCTTCGGCAAAAATATGTTGTGGCAGTACACCGGTAAACATGCCATGCATTCCGTTTTCCGGATCACAAACCGCCATGGCTCCGAAAGTATCGCCATAATAGCCGTTGCGTACCGTCAACAGCCTGGACTTTTCCGGTTTTCCCTGTGCGAACCAGTATTGCAATGCCATTTTAATGGAAACTTCAACCGCCACTGAACCTGAATCTGCAAAAAAAACGTGTTGCAAGTTATCACAACTGATGTCGATCAGTTTTTTTGCGAGCGTCACGGCTGGCTCATGGGTCAAACCGCCAAACATAATATGCGACATTTTTTGCAACTGATCACCAATTGCCTGGTTTAAAACCGGATGATTATAGCCATGCAGTGCAGACCACCAGGAAGACATGCCATCAATCAGGCGAGAGCCATCGGCAAGTTCAAGATAAACGCCATGCGCTGCTACCACCGGCAAAACGGGAGCAGGGCTGGACATACTACTGTAGGGATGCCAGACATGCCGGGCATCATAGGCAAGCCATTCTTTAGTATTCATAGGGAGGTACTAATTATAGCTCAAGTTTCAGGCTTCAGAAACAGTTGGCTTGGGAACCAAGTTTTTCAAAATCAGAACTATATATTGTATTTTTTAAAAGATACTTCTCGGACAGACTCCCGGAGCAAAAAACCACTACCAACATAAATCTTGCTGATCCAGCTATAACAATTACTAGCAAAAAATAGTGAAAAAAGGGGGGGATGGGTATATTCTTCACCTGTTAAGCAAATTGTTTCTGTGATAATACTCAAAATAGGTGATTCAACATGAATATTAAAAAAATCAGTCTGACTGTGATGCTTGGTATTATTATCTCTCAACCTGTCTACACGGCTCCGTTTGCGCATACACCAGAATTTACAGAGCTTAATCAACTTTCAATTTATTTAAAGGGGCACGATTATAGGACTGACAGGAGATTTCCTTCTTACTGTGAAAAATATGCCCGAGTTGCAAACAGACAGGCGCAACGACGTATCAACCGCTGCCTTAACCGCATACCTGTTGTATCTGAAGCGACCAGAGTGCGCTGGAGCATAAATTATGAAGGGCATCGCAACTGGTGCAGAAGTGTTTCTTCAAATGCCACTGGTATCGAAAACAGAGTCAGGGAAAGTCAACTAAGAAGCTGTATAATCAGTCTGCCAGCAGCAACCCTGACAAAGCAGCAATGCACTCAAAATGACAAATTCCACAAGGCAGCGGCACACGGTAATATAAATTTTGTTCGTAGTTGCCTTGATATAGGTCTTGATGTGAATCGTCGGGAAAATAGCAGTAACTGGACCGCATTGCATTCAGCTGCGCGCAACGGCCACCTGGATATCGTGCGTCTTCTGGTAGAGCGTGGTGCTTATATTAATGCCAGAGATTTTAATGACCGCACCCCTCTTGACCAGGCATATATCAATAATCATTGGTCTATTGGTCAGTACCTTAAAAAATACGGCGCGGTTACACGACAATAATTACAAATAAAGACTTGCTGGATTTAACTCATTTAAGCTACGCAAAAACATATCAAAAAGTGGGGGGATGGGTGTTGAAAATAAAACCAATAGTTCCTGGCTTTGGTTTTATGTAACAATTTTTGTAACAGCGTTGAGGATACGAAATGCGGGATAATCTATTGTTAATCCGTCTTTGTTCTCATACCCATCCCCCCTCTTTTTAACTATTTTTGATAATCAGGAGTGAATATAATGCTCAAGCTGTGAAATAATAAATTCCTGCTCCGAAATCACTTCCTTGACCAGATCACCTATCGAGATGAGCCCGAGCAGTTCATCATTTTCAATAACGGGTAAGTGACGCACACGTTTCTCGGTCATAATCGCCATGCCTTCTGAGCTGCTTTGTTGTGGCTGAATGCAGGCAACGCGACGGGTCATAACATCATCGACACAAGTTTTTGCTGGATCTATATCTTGCAGGATAACGCGACGGGTGAAATCCTGCTCAGTGATAATCCCCCTGACTTTTGATTCTTCCAGCACGACCAGAGCGCCAACTTTCTTTGCTGCCATTTCTTTAACCGCATCAATAATCGGGGTATCAGGTGCTACGGTATAAACTTCATTGCCTTTTACGGCAAGTATCTGTTTTATTGTTTTCATTACTTTCCTCCTGGGTTTATTAGAGATGCGCAACAATAAACCTACCAATTATTACGCAGGATTTTTGCTTATAATCAAATGATCTCGAAAAACACATAGTTATTCTACGCAACCTACACAACGATTTGAGATCATTTGAGCAGGAACAATAAAGACAGGTAAGAATGGTGGGTTTATTATTGCGTCGCCCTTGTCCAAGTTTAGTACAATTTTTGCGCCATTTTTTGCTTACTTTTTTGCGATATTTTTTGCAGCATTCCTTTAATTCTCCAAGATTACTTGTAGTTACTGCCTGGAAGGTGTAAAAAACAGATATTCTATAATTCCAATGATTACAACTACCACCGCCAAGGAGTACCCGAGATGTCACGCACAGTTCTTTTTTTCATGTCCAGTTTAGGCGCAAAAGCAGCTCTGCCACCCGCTTTGCTGGTTATTGTGCTTGCAAGCCTGATTAGCCATTCTGCGCTGGCAAAAACAAGCCAGCCGGTTGATCCCCAGTTAAAACAGTCGAATGTGGGCGCTTATCTTGGGCTGGGTCTGGATCTGTTGCCGAAAGAACTGCAAGCGCAATTGCCTGAGGATGTTCTCGTCGGTCAGGGGGTTATGGTCAGCGGCTTTAGCAACAAATCGCCAGCACCAAAACAGGGTATCAAGCTTTACGATGTAATACTCAACTACAACCAATACCCGTTAATGCACCCGAAACAACTGATTCGCCTGATTAAACGGGATAAGCCGGGCGGAAAAGCAACGCTGACAATCGCGCGCAAGGGTAAAATTATAAAATTGCCCATCGTGCTGGGTTCTGAAAACTACCCACTAAACGAAGATCAGCTTGATTATCAGTACAATCTGCAAGTCTTTGGTTATGATGGGATGAAAATCAAGCAGCTTTCAAAGAATTATTTTGAAGCAACCATTCGCTACCTTGATCCTCAGGGTGTGGTTCGCAGACGCACCTTTTCAGGACCTTACCCGGTGATTATGCAACAGATTTACGCGGCACCGGATTTATCCAAAATAGCAAAAAAATCACTGACGCATGCCATCACCAAGCGCAAAGAAGACGAAGAAGGCTGGTTTGGTGATATGCTGCCGTTTAGCGATGGCAATTTTAACTTTTTCTGATTTAAGAGGGATCACCATGACCGACCAGTTTAGTCGTATTTTTAGCTGCTTTTTTTGCTCTGTTTTTAGTCGCAAATTCAGCTTTATTTCTCTTTTGCTGAGCCTGGGTGCAGGCATAAGCCTGCCCGTCTCCTCATTCGCAGAGCAAACAAATCAGGCACAGTGGAGTTATCAGGACGAGGCAACTAAAGCAGACAAGTGGGCGGATTTGTCCCCTGAATATGCGCGTTGCAGCAAGGGCAAAAACCAGTCCCCCATAAATATTGACAGCAAAAAATCACTCAATGTGATGACTCGGGGAATTAAGTTTAACTATGGTTTGATTGTGCCGAAAAGCATCCGCAATACCGGCAAGCTGATTCAGGTCATCGTGGATAACAGCCATGAAAACCCCGCCAATATCAAGGTGGATGGCATCAAGTTTGAGCTGCTTCGTCTGGATATTCATATCCCCAGCGAGCATACTCTAGACGATAAGCATTACCCCATGGAGATTGAATTTGTCCATAAAAGCAAAGCCGGGCAATTTGCACTGGTTTCCAGAATGGTCGTGCCTGGCAGACCTGACCGCACATTGCGCAAACTACTGCAGCAGCTTCCCATGCAGAAAGGTGAAGCCGCGTTAGCTGCCAATGCACTAAGAAACTCCGAAATGAAAAAGAAATACGCAAATTACTATCGTTATAGCGGCTCATTGACGACACCACCCTGCAGCGAGGGAGTCCGCTGGTTTATTATGAAACAACCCATGACCTTTTCAAAACAGCAGTATGAAAAATTCAGGGCAGCCGTAAAACAGGATAATAACCGCCCCCTGCAAAAATTAAACGCAAGATTGATTCTCGATTAAAGCCGTTCAAACTGGACACTATCATGCAGCAAACAAGCATACACCAAATGACACTTAAAAAATTACTGCCTGCCCTCTTGCTGGTGGCTCTGGGGCTCACTTCAGGCTCAACAGCACTGGCACAGGCAACACAGACGCCACAGGCGCCACAGCAGGAAACTTCTGGCTATCTGGGTATCGGGCTGGCAAAACTCACGCCACCCGTGCGCGCTCACCTGCCGGACAATATTGGCAAAAAACAGGGGCTGATTGTAATGGGGCTGGCAGACATCTCACCCGCAGCAGATGACGGCATCAAGCAGTACGATGTCTTGCTGAGCTACGATAATGAGCCAATCGAAGACCCGCAAGCGCTGATTAACAAAATTCGCAAGGACAAGCCGGGGCGAATCGCGCAAATCAAGGTGCTCAGACAAGGTGTTATTCTGGATCTGCCAATTAAAATCGGAGAACAGCCAAAAACAAAAGCGACAAATGCGCTACTAACTAATCAGCCCGGAACGCAACGAGCCTCGCAGAGCGTACCTCGCCGACCTTTTCCAGCGATTCCCTACCAGCAACAGGCGCGCCGTGCGCCCTACCCTGTACCGAATCGACCTGGCAGAATGCCGCCACCTCAACAGGCACTCCCCGGAGCACCCAGAATACTGAATATCACTGGAAAACCAGCCTACCCAATGCGCAAAAAACCCAAAGTCCACGCCTGGGGAAAGAAGCGTAATATCTGGACAGACTTCTATACTGGTGTTACCAACGACTTCTGGGACAAGATGATCAATGCACCACACGATATAGGACGTATGCCCGGTGGCTGGCGTGCGCCACAGCTATCCACACCAGATCCGGTTACGGTGGGCGATGCAGTCACCAACCAGATGCCGCCCTTTGTTGAAGAAATGGGTAATATGATGGATTTTTCCAAAGATTGATTTATGCAAACTATGCAACAGGGGCAACAGGAGCACTGGTTAACAATGTGCAATCCCCGTATTCCGCAGACTACGCTTCAGCGTTATGAACGGGACGCTGGAGCGTCCGGGCTGCGTTCCCACGTGGAACATGGGAACGAGAAAAACGAGAAAAAAGCCCTGTCTTCTGACCACCCATCCCCCCTGTTTTTGATACTTTTTAGGCTTACGCTCTATTCCACAAACTGTAATAAAGAACCAACCCGATAAGGCTTTTTTTGCATTTCCTTAATGATATTATCAACTGACTGCTGGATTTCAGACATCGATTTTCGGTCAAAAACAGAATTATACTGGGTAAACTCAATTTTAATCGTATCTTTCACTTTAGAATGAAACAGGCATTGAAGCAGTGGAAACTCACGTTTTTTATGGGTAGAAATACTTACCGGAAACTGCTGCTCATCCAGCAAGGTAGTCCCCCAAACAATGCGTTTATCACCGTTCTCATCGGTTAAATAAAAGGTTCGTTTTCCTTCAGTTTCAGTGAGTTGCTCATCAACAATTTTATCTAGTGTGAAGGTTTTTAGCATGACGTTATCTATCCTGTTGTTATTTTTATGAGTCTCTGATGTGACCACTGCATTTTATGGCAAGAAACAGATTACGATAATGCTTTTCCGACAAATGGAAAACTGCTTTAGGGACAGCACCCCAAAGCAAAAACAAAAAGGGGATGGGTAAAACCCATCCCCCCTTTTTTTACATATTTTTGCGTAGTTGAGTAGGGTTGGAGTAGCCATGCGCAACCAACCGAATCTGGTTGGTTGCGTAAACTCCACCAACCCTACATACTGTCTTCTGTCCTCAGATACCCATCCCCCCTGTTTTTTATATATTTTTGAATAAACTATCTTCCTGGAGGTGGAGGCGCATAGCCCTGGTTATCATTCCAGAAACGGTTATGTGGCACGGGTCTTGCTGGTCTGCGATGACACACTATAATGCCGCGTTTACAC
>JALVDQ010000390.1 GCA_027008885.1 Thiotrichaceae bacterium
GGGATTGAAACGAAAATTTCAGAATTGTTATAAGGTGAGTTTATCAAGAGAGGCGAATAGTCGCTCTATTTAACGAACTTGATAAACTCAGATTATGATAATTGTGGGATTTGCAGTCAATTTCTAGTTCTCGGACAGGCTTCTATTGTTCAAGAGCAAGGCAAAAGCACAGTTCATAAAGTATGAATGAGCACTTTTAACGCAGTTATTGGGCAAAATAGAGGGTAAGCTGAGTAATTATAAAAAAATAACAATACAGGGGATAACAATATGGTTGTAACAGCAGGTATTTTAGATATGCATAAAAAAGAAAATAAAAATAAAAATAAAAAACAGTCCACATTCACTCAGCTTCCAGCCTACAAGAAGCTATTAGCACACTATAACAAAGTTAAAGACCTTCACATGCGACGTCTGTTTAGCGTTGACCCACATCGTTTTAATAACTTTTCGCTTCAATTTGAAGATTTATTACTCGACTATTCAAAAAATCGCATTACCCAGCAAACAATGTCTCTATTGTGTGAACTAGCTGAAGAAAGCCAGCTTGAAGAATGGCGCGAGAAGATGTTTAGCGGCGAGAAAATTAACAATACAGAAAATCGGGCGGTGTTACACACTGCCCTGCGCAATCTTTCAGGAAAACCTGTTTTTGTTGACGGCAAAGATATTATGCCCGGCATTCGGGCGGTCATAAAAAAAATGGAAGCATTTTCAGAAAAGGTACGCGAGGGAGACTGGAAAGGCTTTAGTGGCAAGCGCATTACAGATGTAATCAATATTGGCATTGGTGGTTCTGATCTGGGGCCCAAAATGGTTTACGAAGCACTCAAACCATATCGTCATAAAGACTTGAATGTACATTTTATCTCCAATGTAGATGGTGCCCACATTGAAGACGTGCTGGAAAAGCTCAACCCTGAAACCACCCTGTTTATCGTCTCCTCCAAAACCTTTACCACCCAGGAAACGCTCAGTAACGCGAATGTTGCACGCGACTGGCTATTAAAGACAGCCGGGGACGAAAGCGCCATAAGAAAACATTTTGTTGCCGTATCCACCAATAAAGAAGCAGTTACCTCATTTGGCATTGACGCAGAAAATATGTTTGAGTTCTGGGACTGGGTAGGTGGTCGTTATTCACTCTGGTCGGCAATAGGTCTTTCCATCATGATAGCCATTGGCGCAAAAAACTTTAAGGAGCTGTTACAGGGCGCTCACGAGATGGACAAGCATTTTCAGGAAGCCCCCTGCGAAAAAAATATGCCCGTGATTCTGGCGCTACTTGGAATCTGGTATAACAACTTTTTTGAAGCAGAGTCGCATGGTATTTTTCCCTATGACGACTACCTGCGCAGCCTGCCAATGTACCTTGAACAGGCAGATATGGAAAGCAATGGCAAATCAGTAGACCGCAACGGCAAACGTGTTGACTATGCAACCGGACCGATTATCTGGGGCATGTCCGGCATCAATGGGCAACATGCCTTTTATCAGGCACTGCACCAGGGCACCAAAATGGTTCCCGCCGATTTTATTGTCTCGATACTTACCCACACCACTTTTCAGGAGCAACACAACATCCTGTTTGCCAATGCGCTGGCACAGACCGAAGCACTTATGCGCGGTCGCAATATGAATGAAACCTACGCAGACAAAAAGGGAACTACCGTAACAGACGGCATTGGACACATGATCTTCGAGGGCAATAATCCCAGCAATACCATACTCATCAAACAGTTAACGCCAAAAACACTGGGGATGTTACTGGCGTTATACGAACATAAAATTTTTGTGCAGGGAATCATCTGGAATTTGAATTCATTTGACCAGTGGGGCGTAGAACTGGGCAAGCAACTGGCAGGATATATTTTAAACGATATACACCGACCCTTTCCGACCAGCTCACATGATGCTTCAACCAATGCCTTAATCAATTTTTATCGGGACACGGTCAGGGAGAA
>JALVDQ010000391.1 GCA_027008885.1 Thiotrichaceae bacterium
CGTAGTAATCACTAACGCCAGCGTGGTCACGTCCAACAATCTGGTGTGAACAACCGTAGTTTTGACGGAACAGCGCATGCAGCAAAGCCTCACGAGGACCTGCATAACGCATATCCAGCGGGTAGCCTGCCTGAACTACCGTATCATCAACAAAGTAGTTTTCGATTAGTGTGCCGATTGCATTTGAACGCACATCAGCAGGAATATCACCCGGTTTCAATTTACCCAGCAGTGAATGAATCAAAACACCATCGCCAATTTCAAGTGCGATTTTTGCCAGATATTCATGCGAACGGTGCATCGGGTTGCGCGTCTGGAAAGCCGCAACGGTTGACCAGCCTTTCTCTTCAAAATAAGCGCGGGTTTCCGCAGGTGTCATAAACTGATCGCCGTATTCTTCTTTAAAGCCACCCGTAGAAAGAACCTTAACATCACCAGCAAGGTTTACATCTCCCTGAGCCATAACCATAGCGACACCCGGATGATCCATCTCGGTTGTCTTGTAAACAGCATTGCACTCATGCTCTTTATCAATTGTATATTTTTCAGTGACTGTCATGGTTCCCATGATTTCACCGGTTTCATCGTTAACCAGTGCAACATCACTGCCTTCGGCAATCGAATCAGCCGTCGCCGTATCGGTAGATAATGTCACAGGAATTGGCCAGAACAGACCATCAGCCATTTTCATCTCATCACAAACACCCTGCCAATCAGCTTTTGTCATAAAGCCATTAAGCGGAGTGAACCCGCCGATACCCATCATAATGAGATCGCCTGCTTCACGTGATGACATTTTTACCTGAGGCAGATCAGCAGCGCGTGCTTTCTCTGCTTCCAATTCGCTTCCTTCCAAAAGCAGGGGATTTAGACCTTTACCACCGTGGGGATTTACCAATTTTGACATACTATTTCCTAATTGCTAACTGTAAGAATACTGTTAATTTATCCTGTATAAGCGCTGATAAATACTACTCAAAAATTCACCGCTATTTTTTTGAGTGCCCTACCCTATAGATTTTCAAAGCTTAAATCAATACCTATTCTGGGTAGAGAATTGATAAAGATCAGAGTTTTAATTCAATATGATTTTTATATATTTTGATTCATCAGGCTTATAATTATTAATAAAAACAGTTTTTCAGGTTTTTTTAAAGCCGTCTGAAAACAATATTTTTCAGGAATGCACTCACAAATAAATTATTTAATTTCAACTGCTTAAATATAAGCAAACAAGACCCATAGCGATTCAGGATTAAGTCTATTGCATTAGCACCCGCTAAAGACGGATAATCCCGCTAATTCAAAATACACAGGTGAAATATGTTTAAGCCAAGAAATGATTTAGAAAAATTATTATTTTCCGCGCACAAGGGCGAGATTGAAGTTGACGAGCTAATGCAACAATTAATGGACTCAACTGTTTTTATGCCTGTTTATGAAAAACACCAAATTGGTGGACTACAACCTGCAACAGATGACAAGGCAATACCACTCACCTTGCAGGAAGAAGGTGGCAGCAATGTCCTGATCCTGTTTAGCAGCCCCGAACTGGGTAAAGACTTCGTAAAAAACTTTGAAGGTTATGGCGGCGGTCTGTTAGCGGAATTAAAATGGATTGTAGAAAAAACAGGAACCGACCACGCCATATCCATCAACCCCGATAATGAAGTAGGCATTGATCTGGATTCAGAACAGCTCAAGCAACTTTATATGGAACACATCGAATCTTCCGGCAAGAAGGAATAAAAATATATAAAAAAGTAGGGGGATGGGTTATCAGAGGACAGAGGACAGAGGACAGAAGACAGAAGCGTAGCAGCATGTAGTCAGCCTGTGTTGAGAAAATACGGGATTAGTTGAGCATGGCTGCATGGGTCGCTCTGCCCCGGCACGCTTGCAACGGGTTTTGGCTATTGCAGATGAAGCCGGCTTGAAATTACCAATACTAGCGAGGCTC
>JALVDQ010000392.1 GCA_027008885.1 Thiotrichaceae bacterium
TAAGATGCTTGCCTCTGTCCTCTGACATACCCATCCCCCCCCTTTTTTACATATTTTTGCGTAACCTGTTGAGAAACGAAATACAGAATCAATGGCTAATACCGACAGCTACAGCTAATCAACCAGTGTTTCCATCAGGTCGATCATAAACTCTGCATCTTCATGCTCCTGGTTTTCCCAGCCGGAAATTCCCAGACTATTTAAAACACCCGGTCCTTTTTCATCATTTTTCATATTAAGCAGCACTTCTTTTATTAAATGGTGTTTTTCCTGGAGTTTTTCACTAGCGAGCATCACATGACGAATAACATATATTTGACTATGTATTAGAATTTTTAACTGCTCTTTAACAAAATTTGAGAGGCTGTCATAGGATTCTTCAAGAAAAAAACCAATATCAGCCTGCTTGTTTAATAACTGTTTTGCAACCAGGGGGTAGCTGTCAACAATGCTCGTGTTGGTATTTTCCCTGTTCAGATCAGCGGGTTCCAGCATAATCATGCCCATCATATTGACATCAGGATCATCTGTTGTTGCGATGCGAGTGCCTTCACCCAGATCTTCTATTTGGTTTATGTGGCTCTCAGCAAGTGTTGCAATGATGGCTTCATCAGATGAGTCCTGTGGTGCTGCCAGGGCTGTAAAACCTTTTTCACGAATCAGCATTGAGGCATCATAGGGATTTGCGAAAATCAGATCAATTTCATTATTTGCGATTGCTGCACGCTGTTCGTCAAAACTGTTATAAAGCTCAAGATGAATGGGAAGATCCAGCTGGCGTTGCAGATAAGTATTGAAAATATACCAGCCTGCAATATGATCTGGTGAAAAATCCGGGCTTACGCTCATGACATAACTCATTCTTGTTCCTCCAGAATCATATTGTTATACAATTCAATACATTTATTAATCTGTTTTCGTGAAGGTTTACGCCGGACAGAGGTATAACCTACGATTTCATTATTTCTAATATTGGGAATAGCGGTTGCATAAACCCAGTAATAGCTGCCATCCTTGCGCAAGTTTTTGACATATCCGTGCCATTTTTTACCACTTTGAAGTGTATCCCAAAGGTCTTTGAAAGCTGCTTTTGGCATATCAGGATGGCGCAGTATGCAATGCGGCTGACCGATCAGTTCTTCTTCTGAATAACCAGACATATCAATAAATGACTGATTACAATGAGTTATTATTCCGGCTTTATCGGTTCTCGAAACAATCAGCTTGCCGTCCGGGTAAGGAACTTCTGAATCAAGTATAACAACATCCCTTGTGTTACCATCAAAATAATTTATTGTGACAGTTGAGTGTGCCTCTCTGTCTTCAAGTATCGTATCCATTATGACTTCCTATGCCTCCAGGTTTTTATAGTTTTTGCCTGCTGTTCTACTCAGTGCATATAAATTACAGCACCTGGAAAATCTATTATTGGTTGGGATAAATATGCTTGAGCGTTGCAAGCTTCTCTTTATGGCAATTATGAAACAATTTTCTCAATTGCTTTTGCGGCACGTTTTACGTCAAGGAAAATAAGTCCAAGTCGTGCTTCAGGTTTTGTTAGTACAGTAACGACCGCATCAGGACCTGCATAAATCATCAGGATAAAACCCTTGTCGCCTTTTATAAGAACCTGTTCCAAAGTTCCACGTGCAAGTTCTTCAGCGGTACGGTCGCCAAGAGATAACATGGCAGCACTCATGGCACCTACACGATCTTCATCCATTCCAGCCGGAAGGATAGAATCCATCATCAGACCATCCGTTGAAAGCACTGCTGATGCTTCGATATCAGCACTCGATCCATTTAAATCACTCAATATTGAGTTAAGCATTTCAGAACGCATTATTTATACCCCTTAAGGTTATTCTTATTTTTAAATATTAGAATTTTTCAATTCAGCAAAGATTATAGTTTATTTATCCTTTATCGGCATTGCCTGACCGATAAATGGAAATTGTTTATCGTTTTATTGTGTCATGTTAGTTCCCGAACCATAGCGTTTCACCAGCAACCACACCAGCTGTTTAAAAGCAGGTTGATTTATCTGTGGCAAGCCATGCAATACGAGAGTAAACGTATTGCTACCAACATATAAAGGCCAGAAACCAACTTCTGCGTTTCCAGCGGCATCGACGAGCCCCCAGGCATGTTGACTAAAACCGAGATTTCCCTGTAACAGCCCTTTATGCCTTTGATAAACTTCGGAAAGATTTGCACTTATGGCTGCCAGTTCTTCTGCTGCTTCATGTGGAAAGCCAGAAGCACCCAGATAGAGTCCACTTTTATCTGCTAATAATGCTTTGCCGGTATCGGAAAACGAATTGAGCAGTGTGGGTAATATATTTTCCAGGGATTCACCAGGGATAGTTTCGATGTTTTTTTGACCCGTGATTAGCCCAAGGTTTTGCATTCGGTGCAACAGGCTAAGGTCATCATCAGGACAGAGCTTTGCCATCAATTCACTGGACAGTTTTGGGGTTTCGTCAAGTAATAGCAACTCAGTCAATATATCTCGCGTGACATCTTTTTCATTGTCATGCACAGCATAATACGCGCCACGCGGGGTGATATTGATATACAAACCATTATTTAATGTAAACGAAGTCATTATGCTGTTACTCCAGGGTCAATTGTGTAAAGTAGAGCCTGGATCAGGGAGGAAACATCCTGCCTTTCTCTGGCATCAATACTAAAAACAGGTGCGCGGATTTGTAATTGATCAATCCAGTGCCTGTAATTGTCAATATCAGGCTTTTCTATATCATCGCTGCGTGTAACGCCTATCACCAGGTCACCATTTTGAATAAAGTTTTTGAAAGCCTGCGTATAAAATCTTAAGTCTTGTTGGGGATTGTCCCTTGAGTTATCGAGCAACAATATAAGTCCCAATGCGCCTTTGGTTAAGATATCCCACATAAAATCAAAGCGTTCCTGACCCGGAGTGCCATACAGGTGGATTCTTTCCTGATCACCCACCTTGATTTGACCATAATCCATTGCGACCGTTGTTTCTGATTTGCGCTGCTGGGTCATATCAGTAGCAGATTCATTGGTGCTGATAATTGGTATATCACTCATGGACTGGATTGCGGTTGTCTTGCCTGCACCAACTGGTCCTGTAAATATTATTTTTTTATGTTGTATTTCTGTGGACATAATTTACGTTTTAATTTTTTTCAAAAGGCGAGTGAAAAAGCCTCTGTTTTGAGTTTTCTTTATGGTGTTTTTGCTGCTTAGCAGCAAGATTTTATGATTATCTGTTTCAAGTAATCCCAGTGTCAGCACACCATTATAAAAAGCATTTACAAAGCGTCTTTCAATATTTAATTTAACGGGTATCTGCTGAATACTGTCTGGATATTTATAAAAAACGGCAGCAATCTGCATAACGTGAGGTATGATTTCCAGACGGGTCAGGTTTGGCCAATACTTCAAGGATATGGATTTTTTAGTATTCGTTCCCTGAGGCAATCTGCCCCTGGAGGTCAGCAAACTGCTTGTCCATAAAAAAGATTCAATGGTATGACTGTTTTCTGGTTCCTCTACAATTAGCTTGCGGTACAGTCTTATTTCACTACTATCGAGGTTATGTATTTTTATGCTTTCCTGGTCAAAGGGAGTAAAACAAATTTCAGCGTAGTCACTGCTAAAAATAGACAGGTCACAGTAGATTTTTTTTAGATCAGGCAGTATGACAATAATAATGCCATTAAACTTCATGCGCATGACCTTTTCAGTTTGCCTGGCTTGCTCTATAACCCTCAATAGCGTACTTAACATATAATCAGCCGGATTATATGTTTGTTCTTTTGAAGGGATAATATTGGAGTCACCACAGGTGAGTGCCCAGCGCTCTTCTGCAAAAGTCGGGATATGACGATGGTTTGCGCCTTCCATGCCGCGCGAGTTTACTCCTTCTGTTTCTTTGCGTATTTCTTCCAGCAATGTTTGCAGTTCTTCATCTTCTGATAATTCTACCTCTGGAATTGTCAGAATTGCTTCATCCTGTGGCTCAGACTCATCTGCGTTAGCCTGGGTTTCCGGGACAGTTGAAGCACTTTCCAGAAGTTCTTCGCTTTCCTGCTCTTTATTATCTACAACAGGTTCGGCTGTATCACTTTCCGGCGCAATAACAGAATTGTTCGGTTCATCAAAATCCTGCTTTACTTCCTCTGCAGTATCCAGATTTTCAGTTAAATTATCGTTAAGTTGTGGTAACTCTTGTGGTAATTCTTCCTGGTCTGGATTATTTGCTGAATCATCAGCAGTTGCTAAAACGTCTGCTTGTGAATTTTGCTGCTTGCTGATATCAGAATTGTCAGAATGAATAACATTCTCTATTTCTGTACCATTTTGATTAATCAATGCATCTATTGAGAGTAGCTTCTCTTTATTTTTTTCCAAATCAACGGGACTAATGCCTGTGTCACTCAATTCTTCTGCAGAATCATCTATTGAGGCTTCTGCCGTTTCGGTGGTTTCGGTAATAGCGGATTCACCACCACCAGCAATTAATTGCTCTATCAGTATATCAATTTCATCTTTTGCTTCAGTTTTCTGCTCGGGTTTTTCAAGAACGGCAAGCTCGTCATGTTCCTGATTATGCTCTGCATTATCAAATCTTGTAGAACTACCCAAGACAGTATTTGAGTCTGTCTGGTCTGAAAAATACTCGCTTGATCCTGCGTTGTTTGATTCAATAGTTTGAGTTTGTGTAGCGGCAAGGTCGTTGTTGTATTCTGTTCGCTCAAGTGTTAGAGACTCTGTAAAGGCAGGGGTGGGCTCAGCCTGAACTGAAAAATAATTAGGCGTATCTGCATTATTTGTATTAGTTGCGGTATTTATTTTAGTGTTTACTTCGGCTTTCTCTGTGATTGTCTCCGCATTCACTGTAAAAGTATCAATCTTGTTTTGTTGCAAGTCCTCCGGGCTTTTGTCAAGAGAAGCAAAATTCGTTAAGGCAGGCTCAGGATCAGGATCATCCTGGATAGAAAAAAGTTCTGGAGTCTCTGCTGAAATTGTCTCTGTTGCAACGCTATCGTCAGGATTGGAAGTATCCGCTATTGCAGCGACTTCCTGAGTTGTTTCCTCAGATAAGTCACTGCCAACAAGCGGATCTGTTTGCTCCTCTGTCGCCTTAGCATCCGTCTTGTCTTCATTCACGGAAAAACTCAAATCATTAAAGACAGGCAAGTCGTCAGATTCGGTTTCTTGCTGTTCTTGCTGTTTGCCAGATAGCGCAGTCGTTTCAGCAGATGCCGGTGCATCCGCAATTGATGAAAGCATTTCTGCTACCTGATTCTTCGCCTGGATCAAAGCATTAGATGTCAGTGGTTTTGCAATCCAGACTGTGTTTTCCAGAGAAACTTCGCGAATAGATATGATTATTCCCGGCATTTTTGAGGTGCTCTGGATTTCTTCTACATTCTCTTTGGCACCAGGAAAGTCATAATCAATAATAAATACCTCAGCATTTTCCCTGCTGGTTTCTTCAAAGAGTGATTTTCCGGCGTTATTGAAGAAAAACTCTAAAATTGCCTGATTTTGAGAGCTCATTTCAAGAATGCAGATTTTAATGATATTAGAGTTCAAATTTGACATTATAAATAGTTAACTCCAACGGTTTTATTACTAATCAGCCCCGGATATTTAATACTTGCTATATTTTGAAAATTATTGACCGACAGCATGGGTTTGCTCCTGATTGTCGTTTTCAATATAGGTTAATAAATTATCCAGCTCTTCTCTTAGTGTCAGATTATCCGGATCATTAATAAGCGCATCCTCAAGGATTTTCCGTGCGATATCTAGCTGACCATACTCAATACTGGAACGTGCCTCCTCAATTGCTGAAAGTTGCAAACTGCTGGAAGTCTCATCCTGTACTATTAACTGTTTGTCCTTCTCTGCCAAACCACTGGAAAGAACCGAACCAGTCACCCACTTATAACCATAAAGATCGTCACTTTGAGGATCATCCTGCGATTTTATCCATGAGGCAAAATACTGTATTTCCTGTTTGCTCAGGTAAGAAGCAGAAGCCTTAAGCAGCCTGATTCTAAGTTGCTTGCCTGCGGCTTTAAGAATAATAAAAAGGTCTTGCAGAGCACCATGTAAAAACTCGGCATCTTGATGTCGCATTGCAATAAATATTCTGCGCGTGTGTGATTGCAAATCCCTGGGATTCTTCAGTATTGCATGAGAAAGGAAATGCCAGGAATCTTTTGGATTAACAGAAGTGCTACTACAAGCATCAGCCTCAGACTTAATCAGAGGAATATCAGTGACTTGATCCAGTGGGAATATCAATGGCAGCATTGAATGAATCAATTCAGACTTTTTGGATGACATTAAATTGTCCCTTGTTTATTGTTATTATTATTCTGGGAGTCTGTCCGAGAATAGTGAATCTACAGCGGAAAAGCTGAATTTGGCCAGATTTTCCCTCAATTTTCGTTAAATAGAATAACTATTCGCCTCAAATTGATGAAATATCTAGCTCAAATCAGCTTTCCCTCGCTACGACTCATATTCTCGGACAGGCTCCGGGTCAGCAAGTGCAGGCACGACACATCTGCAAACTATAAAAGACAGGTGCTTAATATAAACTGAACTAGGTGGAAAATAAAACGGATATCCATCTGGGTCTTTTATATTGTGGGGAATGTTTTGTTAAATGCCTGCGTTGACTTCCTCATGCTCGATGCGGAGCGTGGGAACAGTGTGGCGAACAGAGTATGAAAACAAGCTAAAGATTGCCCCGTATTCCGCGAAGCTTCATACGGGCTACTTTCTGTCTTCTGTCCTCTGCTACCCATCCCCCCTGTTTTTTATATATTTTTCTGAATATTATCCCCGGGCAGGAGTGAGTTCGGGATGCAATTTCTCACATGGTGCATGAATAAAACACTTTTTCGCGTTATAATGTGCTGTTTTTCGAGAAATTAACGTCATGTCTCAAATTCTTGTTGGAGTTGTTATGGGGAGCAATAGCGATTGGCAGATTATGTCCAAAGCTGTTGCGCAACTGGAAGCATTTAATATTAAACACGAATATCGGGTGGTTTCTGCTCACCGCACACCTGATCTACTTTTTGAATATGCCAGTACAGCCGAACAGCGGGGCTTGCGGGCGATTATCGCCGGGGCTGGTGGTGCTGCGCACTTGCCGGGCATGTTAGCTGCCAAGACAACGGTTCCGGTGCTGGGTGTACCCGTTCCCTCACGCTATCTAAAAGGTGTCGATTCACTGCATTCTATTGTGCAGATGCCAGCGGGGATTCCGGTTGCAAGCTTTGCCATCGGTGAAGCGGGGGCAAGCAATGCTGCCCTGTTTGCGATTTCAATGCTGGCAGGCAATGATGCAGAACTGGCGAAAAAACTTAAAGATTTTCGGGAAACCCAAAGACAGACGGCGATGAATATGTCGCTGCCACCGGAATAAATTATGCTATTACCTGGATCAACACTTGGAATGCTTGGAGGCGGTCAGCTCGGTCGCATGTTTAGCATTGCCGCACGCACTATGGGTTATCGGGTCATTGTACTGGAACCCGACCCCGATAGCCCTGCCGCTCAAGTGGCTGACAAACACATTGTCACTGCCTATGATGATGAGGCGGGGCTTGCAGAGCTGGGCAACTCTTGCGACGTGGTAACAACCGAGTTTGAAAATATTCCTGCCAGTGTTTTAAACCAGCTTACTCAATATTGTCCTGTTTATCCTTCGGCGGAAGCAGTTGAAAAGGCGCAGGATCGTATTATCGAAAAAGATTTTATTCTTTCCTGTGGCTTGTTGCCTGTTCCCTATGGTGTCATTACAACTCAATCTGATATTGCCAAAGCAGTGGAAGCCATCGAGTTTCCCGCCATTCTGAAAACCGCACGTTTT
>JALVDQ010000393.1 GCA_027008885.1 Thiotrichaceae bacterium
GTGCCTTGATCAGCTGTTTTCTTTTTCCCTTTAGGGAGAGTTCAGGGGAGAGGTTTTGTTTGCTGAGTTTTTTGCCTGAATGATCAACGCCGACGGGAAAGTGCAGATATTGCGGCTGGGGATATGCGAGTAATTTTTGCAGGTAGATTTGTCGGGGCGTGTTGTCATACAGGTCGGCTCCACGCACGATCTGGTTTACACCCTGCCAGGCATCATCTACGACAACGGCAAGTTGATAGGCAAACAGCCCGTCACTGCGTTTCAGAATAAAATCGCCGACTTCCTTGTTTATATTTTGGCAAAATCTGTGTTTCTGGCAGTAGTCATCAAAACAGATGTTGTCGTCAGTGGTGCGTAGCCGCAAACTTTGATGTGTGTTTTCTGGATTTCTCAGCCCCTTGCGGCAAAATCCCGGATAGATATAGCCAAATTTGCCTGTTGCCGCAGACTCCTGCAGTTGTTTGCGGGTGCAACTGCAAGGATAGGTGTGTTGCCTGATTGATTCGAGGGCGTTTTGGTAAATTTCAGTTCGTTTGCTTTGGTAGAGAATCTCTCCATCCCATTCAAAGCCGTAAGCTTCAAGTGTTTTGATAATGGCACGAGTCGCGCCTTTTTGAATACGTTGTGTATCGACATCTTCAATGCGTAGTAGCCATTGGCTGTTTGCGGCTGCGTATTGATTGTGAACGCACAAATAGCTGGCGGTTGCGGCGATAAGTGAGCCAAAGTGCAAGGCACCCGTGGGTGAAGGCGCAAACCGACCTGTGGCAGGGCTTTTACCTGAAAAAGTATCAAAAAGGGGGGGGATGGGTTGGGAAGATGTGAATGTATTCATTTCGTACTGGAGTACATCCACATCTTTATAATTATAATGCCTGCAATATCAGGCCATTTGTTTTTCTTTGATTTCCTGTGTGGTTTTACAGTCAATACAAAGCTCTGCGGTTGGACGAACTTCAAGTCGTTGCAGACCAATCTCGATGCCACAGGCATCGCAATAGCCATAGTCATCAGCATCGACGCGGGCTATGGTCTTTTCAATTTTGCGCACCAGTTTTCTTTCTCTGTCACGAGCGCGTAGTTCAAGTGTAAACTCTTCTTCCTGAGTGGCGCGGTCGGCAGGGTCCGAGAAGTTGCTGGCTTCTTCCTGCATGTGATCCATGGTGCGGTCAACTTCCTCCATGAGTGACTGTTTCCATGCAACCAGTATTTTTCTAAAATGATCCAGCTGTGCCTGATTCATATACTCTTCATCTTTTTTTGCGATATATGGCTCTATACCGTCAACCGGCAAAGCGGATTTTCTTGTGATTGAAGAGGGTTTAGTAGCAGTTGTCATTTTTTTTTACTCCTAAATGTAGGTAGCTCATTATTGTTAAAATTTAGTTTGTACCCAGTGATAAAAAATTTATCGCGCGCATTATACAGCTTTTTGCCCACTGGTAAACTAAAGTTTTAGAAACTGTCTGGAAATATGAGTCGTAGCGAGGAAAATTCAACTTTTCCGCAGTAGACTCACTATTTCAGGCGATTTCCTGATTTCCTGAATTTGTATTGGGTTCAGGTTTAAACACCAGTTTATGTATACTGGAACTGGTGTACAATAATTACTTATTATACTACGAAATGCTTGGCAATATGGACAAGCGGTTGATTAAAAAATTTCGTAAGCGCTCCTATATTGCTCAATAACTGCGCTCTTTTGTCTTGCTCTTGAACAAAATAAAGGGCAATCTGGAGAGTAATGGATTACACCGAGTAGTTACAAAATTGCAAAAAAAATATGATTCCTGAAAAAATAAAAAAGAAAGTAGAGAAGCTGCACCAGCAACTTCATTATCACAACCACCGTTACTATGTTCTGGATGACCCTGAAATTCCTGATAGCGAATATGATCGCCTTTTACGCGAGTTGCAGTCTATTGAAGCAGCTTATCCGGAGGTGCT
>JALVDQ010000394.1 GCA_027008885.1 Thiotrichaceae bacterium
CCATAAAAGTGACAAGAAAAACAAGGAAAGCCTGGCAGAGTGCGGAACCTGCTATTGGGCAAATAAAAAACACAGGATTCAGGGGTTTCAGCGTAAGAGGAAAGGACAAAGTTGCCGGAGAATTTTCACTGGTCTGCTCTACGCATAACATTAAAAAAATTGTCAAGGCAGTGACTAGGGGATTAGTGCGTCCGCTAGAAGGAAAATTAGTTGCAATAACGGCAATATGAACCAAAAAGGAGAGGAAAAGTGCCAATAGACACTTCATAATGGGAAATGCTGCTTAATAATACAGCAGTTAATTAAAAGTACGCAAATTCCTAAAAATATTATTTTGGTGTACAGGCTCTACTTGGTTTAGGAGGCTATTCTCGGGCAGCCTCCCAGCCTATCTGTATCATGTTATCGATATATTTGTAACCGTATGACAGAAAAGACTGTAAGGCGGTTTAGCCTGAATAGACCGCAAGCGCTGTAACATCTTTGCTTTCATATCTCCTTTCCTTCGCGTAGGTCTGTCTTTTTAATCTTCGCTTTCAGGTCACAATCTAGATATTCATCAGGATTTAATTTGGGTGAATAGCTGGGTAAACGACGCTAATCAGAGGGGTGGACTGAGGAATCAGTGCCCTTCTTTGCGCATTCTATCCAGGCGAGCCTGAGCCAGTTTCGCTGCATTAGTGCCGGGGAAATAGCGCAAGACATCATTAAAGGTGCGCCGCGCACGTGTCCAGTCCTTGAGTGCATAAAAGCTATAACCTAGCTTAACAGCAGCATCAGGGGCTTTTCTGCCGGATTTATACTTGTTTAACACCACAATAAAAGAATCAATAGCACCGCTATAATTCTTTTGCGCATAGTGTGCTTCGCCTATCCAGTAATGTGCATTTTCAGCCAGTGGGCTATTCGGATACTTTTGTAAAAACTGCGTAAATTTTTCAATGCCCGCTTTTCGGTTACCTTTTAAGGTTTCATAAGCATTGTTATATGCAGCCTTTTCCGAGTTTGCTGCCGGGCGAGGTTGGGGGGCACTGGTATGCGAATTAACCGGGTTGCCTTTTGTTGCCACAGGCTTTGCTGGAGTTGCTCCAGCAGAAAGGGTGGATTTGCTTGCAGCGGCAGCGGATTGAGCCGGGACAGGTGCTTTTTTTATAGCAGTATTTGTATGCGCATTGGCAACTGTGTTAGCTGGTTGCTGATATTTTTCCAGACGCTCATCAATGGATAAAAAACCTTTGCGCTGTTGCTCCTTTAGCTTATTTAACTCGTGACTAAGTCGTTCATTCTCTCCGCGCAGCTCATTGATTTCACGTCCAAGATCATTAACACGTCGTAACAGATCCTGAATAACCGAATCATCAGGTGCCGCCTGCAAACTCACCGCTTGCATACTGAAAAATAAAGTTGCAATCATTGCAAATGCTAATTGTTGAATTTTCATATTTGTCTCCTGCATTTTTACCAACTGACTGCTTTTTGCCAGTTGGCAAGCTATCTCCCAATATAGCGAATCTCAACACGTCTATTCTTTGCCCAGGATTTCTCACCATCACCAACAACTGCCGGACGTTCCTCACCGTAAGCAATAATCTCGGTCTGAGAAGCTTTGACTCCCTTGCTACGCATACTCCACTGCACCGCTTTGGCACGCTCCTCGGATAACGCGACATTATATTCTCGCGTGCCACGCTCATCAGCGTGACCTTCCAACCTGACGCGCAGATTAGGATACTGTGCCAGTAATTTACTATGTGCATCCAGAACCGCCCGATACCTGGGTTTTACTGTTGCTTTATCATAATCAAAATAAATAATTTTCTGATAAAGCGGACTTCGTGGATTATTCAGGTTTGCTGGAGTAATTGCCATATCGGCATTTGCACCGCTATTGTGACCAGAAGAACCAGTTCTGCCAGTCTGATATCCACCACCAGCACCAGTAGATG
>JALVDQ010000395.1 GCA_027008885.1 Thiotrichaceae bacterium
ATGGCATGGGAACAGAAAGAAATTCCTTATACACTGCAAAAGAAACGACAGGCTTTTTTTGCAGAAAATGAAATCCAAAAACCGGGAATAATTGTGTATTAATGAGTGGGGAATTTCGACACCCTAGGCTTAGCCTCTTCATACATTCCAAGTGAATAATAAATAGTTCCAAGATTGTTTTTCCACTGTGCAACTACAGGAGAGTTTTTCCCATAAATATTTTCAGCTAGATCAATCAAGTTTTTATTATGATATACAGCTAGAGATTTGTGGTATTTCCCTTGCTTTTCATACAAGCTTGATAAATTATTAAACCAAGTCAAAAGAATAACATCATCATTCTTGTAAACTTTCTCTCCAATTTCTATAGCTTTTAAGTAATCTAGCTCTGCCAACTCATATTTTGCTAAGTCTTCATAAACCGTTGCTAAATTATTATACCAAACTGCCAGACTTTTATTGTCTGTATTATTTTTTTGCTCCTCAGTTTTTATGATTTCTTTTAAAATTTCTTGAGCCTGCTCATAATTTGCCTGAGTTTTGTATATAGTTGCAAGATTGTTTTTTCGTATTAAAGTATTTACATCTTTCTCTCCAAATTGTTTTGTTGAAACAGCAATTGCTTTTTTATATATGACTATAGCTTTATCAAATTGTCCAAGTTTATGCAATAAGCTAGCATAGCTTCCTAAATATTGAAGATTATCTTCAGCTAAGATATATGCTTTCTCGTATTGTTTTAGGGCTTTATTAAAGTCAAACCGAAGTTTAGCAAGGTTACCAGCCTGAAAAGCTGCTTCAGCTATATTGGTGCCGTTATTATTTATAATTTCCTCGAAAGCAGATTCGGCTTTTAATGTATTTCCATTGAATAGATCTTTCTTGGCTTCTAAGAGTTTTCTTTCGGGTAACTGATTTTTATATCTTTGTAAAGTCCCTTCAGCCTTTACCAAGAGTTTTTTTGTATCTTCATAGCTTGCTTGTAAATTATCTAATTTTTCATTGGCAACTTCTAACTGTAACGTAAGAATCTGTAGCTCTTTAGCATCAGTAATCGAATTAAGAGATTTTTTCTTTTCTATAGCCTGACTAATAAAGGTTGTAAGAGTTGTTTTTAGCTCTTCTTTAGTGAGCCCTATCTGATTATATGCAATATTAATTTCACCTTTATTATTTGGCATGGAAGGCGAGCTGATATTTACAGATGTTTTTTCTTCTGCTTCAAAGAATTGTGCAAAAAAAGGATTAACTAGTGCCCCAATAATTAAAAGGATAAGAGGAATCAGAAAAGTTTTTGATGTAAATAAAGCTTTGACTTTAGTCGTAATTATATGATTTAACATATATCTCCATCATGCATGACTGCTATTTTTGTGCCTAGTATTCTAACGCCAAGCTAAAGGGCTTGCCGGATTAACTGGCACAAAACCAAAATCTAACACAAGCTCAAACGAAACTACAAATCGTTGAACTCCCCCCTGCGGTAGGCAAGTCCATTTTTAAGCGTATTGTTAGATTTTTTTCTTGTTATTCAGTTAATTAAAAACTCAGCTCTTTGCATACCGCCAATTTATTAAACACTTTACCAAACAATTGCCTCAAATCAAACCATAATTTTAAACAACCCATCCCCCTACTTTTTTATATATTTTTGCTTGTGGCTATTAGCTTTTAATGACTCCCTTTTACAAATCAAGGAACACATCAAAAAAATAAACTTTCCTCTCCTCAACCAAATTGAGGCACCTGTAAAACAAAGAAATAACGCCTAAAACGGGCACTAAAAAAAGTAACCAGAAGCACGAACTACCCAGCTTGATCGAAATACTAGCAAATAATCGCTGATTGAGATCTAGGGTATAGAAAAAACAATGTTTTGATTGATTTTCAGTCACTTGAAAATTAGATTTTATGGAAGTTGATACGCAATTGAATTA
>JALVDQ010000396.1 GCA_027008885.1 Thiotrichaceae bacterium
TTTCTTTGATAAGTAAATTAATTTTTTTTAAATTTTTCTTATCGTGTGTTTGCCAGTAGAGATAATCTTCCCAAGCTTGCTCAGCAAAAATAAGTTTCATCTAGTCATCTTCTTCAATTAACTCTTTTTCAAGTCCGCCCTTATTTTTTAAGGAAGAAATGGCACTATTCAATCGTTTAGCATTTGCGGTGCTTCCCATTAGGTGCATGGTTTCTAAGAAAGAATTATAATCTTCTAATGAGAGTAATACGGCTGGTTTAGAAGAACCCCTTGTGATAATAATAGGATCATGGTCCTCTGAAACTTTGTCAAGCATATGCGCAAGATTCTGTCTTAATTCTGTGTAAGTTGAAGTTCTCATATCTGGCTAAATTCGTATAGGTGAAGTAATTATACTTGTACTTATATAGGTACGTCAATAAACTTTAGTGCATCACAAATAAAAATATGTAAAAAAGAGGGGAGGTGGTAATTATTAAAAAGTTGTTTAATTTTCAGCCTGTATTTGCTAAGGTGCCTTCATTAAAAGATTTTTGTTGGTATAGGTGTTACAACCTACTGAAAAATAACAACTATCACCTAACAAATTACTCAAATTGACAGTTAACACAGCCCACTTTTTGTGCGTTCGCTTCGCTCATTTTCGCACAAAAAGTGGGCTGTGTTAACTGCAATTTAGCAAGGCGTTAGATTTAACCGGATTGTAAAAGATAGTGCATTCTCAAACTGAATTGCTATCAAACACATTGAAAAGTAAAAGGGTTTAGAGTTTTAGCTCAAGTTATCTCAAGTCAAAAGATAATTGCCCTTGTGGTAAAAAGAAAAACTGAGCACTTTTTGAAAATGCGTAATATCAAAAGAGTGTGCAGTTTATTGAGAGGTAACAGAACTCAAACATCCGTTTTCTTGCAGAGTTCGCAAATAGTCTGTGGTTTATGCAAGCAATACCACAGGTTCAAAAGAATTGATCCGTGCCGTTAGCTCACAGGCTGAAGGCATAAATTGTGCTAACTATTAACAGTAATAGGCATTATTGCAAACAATTCACCTGCAATTTTTCAGGCGATTGCTCTTTTATTAAACTTATCACTAAACTCGAAGTTTCCAGCGAATGGCAGGCAGGTTGAGGTCTCAACAGAGTGTCAAAAAACATGTTTTAAAAGAAGCAGAATACCTGTTTTCTGAATACATGACTTGAAATATTTATTCTGTTAATTCAATTGCGTATCAACTTTCAGAAATATAATTTTCAAGTGATTGAAGTGTAATCAAAATATTGTTTTTTCAAAACACTAGATCTCAACCATCGATTATTTACTGGCTTTTTGGTCAAGTTGGTCGGTTCGTGCGTCTGGTTACTTTTTTTAGTGCGCGTTTTAGGCGTTATCTCTTTGTTTTACAGGTGCCTCAATTTGGTCAAAGAAGAGGAAGGTTATTTTTTGAAGTGCCTTGATTTGGCAAAGGAGTGAAACTCATTAAAAACCAATGCCCTGAAGAAACTGATAAAAAACTTCATAAGCAAAAATATATAAAAAAGTGGGGGGATGGGTTGTTTAAAAATTTGGTTTGATTTTAAGCAATTATTTGGTAAAGTGTTTTTTAATTGTCGTTATGCAAAGAGCTGAGTTTATAACTGGTGAATAACAAGAAAAAAATCTAACAATGCGCTTAAAAATGGACTTGCCTACCGCAGGCGGTTTTCAACGATTTGTAGTTTCGTTTGAGCTTGTGCTAGATTTTGGTTTTGTGCCAGTCAATCCGGCAAGCCCTTTAGCTTGGCGTTAGATTTAACCGGGTTGTAAAAGATAGTGCATTCTTAAATAAAGTTGCTATCAAATACATTGAAAAGTAAAAGGGTTTAGAGCTATAGCTCAAGTTTATCTCAAGTCAAAAGATAATTGCCCTTGTGGTAAAAAAGAAAAACTGA
>JALVDQ010000397.1 GCA_027008885.1 Thiotrichaceae bacterium
CAGGATACCAGCCAGGATGCTTGCCAGGATCGCCAGAGTTGGGCTATGCGTATAATGCACCACGACAAAAGCACTAATTGCCCCCATAATCATCATGCCTTCCACACCCAGGTTGAGCACCCCGGACTTCTCTGTAAGCAGTTCACCCAGGGCAGCAAATAATAGCGGTGTTGCCGCAGTGATAATGGTCAAAATGGCGGGGATAATAATATCCATCAGCTTGTCCCCCCTTCTTTTGCTGCTGGTAGCGGCTTTACTACTGGTGTCGCGGGTGTTGACTGCAAGCGGTATTGAATCAAGACATCACTTGCCAGCAGGAAAAACAATAATAGCCCCTGAAAAACTCCCGTTACCGCAACCGGCAATTTCAGCTCTATCTGCGCGGTTTCACCACCAAGATAGGAAAGTGCCAGCAATAGCCCTGCCAGCAAAGCACCCACAGGATGCAGTCGCCCGACATAAGCCACTATAATGGCAGTAAAGCCATAGCCAGGTGAAATATTAGGCAATAACTGTCCAATCGGTCCAGTTACTTCTATGGCACCTGCAAGTCCGGCAATGCCGCCACTCATTAGCAATGTAATCCAGATAATACGAGATTGACTGAAACCGGCGTGCTTGCCGGCGGCTGGCGCATCACCAATCACTTTTATCTGGTAGCCAAGCAGGGTGCGTGACAACAAGCCCCAGCCCAGAACAACAACCAGCAGGGCGATAAGCGCTCCGATATGCAGGCGCGTATCTTCAAGAATAATCGGTAACAGGGCTGAATCACTGAAGAGGCGTGATTCCGGAAAATTCATGCCGTCAGGATCGCGCAAGGCACCATGCACCAGATAATTTAACAAGAGTGCCGCGACATAACTCAACATCAGGCTGGTCAGAATTTCATTGGCATTAAAGCGGGTTCGCAGCAAAGCAACAATGGCTGCCCACAGCATTCCCCCCAGAATACCCATAATCAAGATCAGGGGGATAATGTAAAAACCTGTTTTTTCGTAGAAAAAGAGTGCCGTCGCACCACCAAAAATACCCCCCAGTATCAGCTGTCCTTCGGCTCCAATATTCCACACACCAGCCCGAAACCCCAATGACAGTGCGACCCCGATTAAAACCAGTGGGGTTGCCTTTACACCCAACTCGGATAAGCCGTAGATGCTTGAAATCGGTTCAATAAAAAAAGCATGGAGCGCCGCAAGCGGAGAGACTCCCATAATCAGAAATAACAGGATGCTGGCAATCAGGGTGAGAATAATCGCCAGCAAGGGAGACAGGTAAAGCATTGCTTTTGAGGGTGTCTGGCGTTTTACCAGTTGCAACTTAGGCAGCATCTTGTAACTCCTCGTTTAATTTGACACCTGCCATTAGCAAGCCCACTTTTTCTATACTCATTTCTGCTGTCGGATAAAATTCTGACAAGACGCCACCACATATCGCGCCAATCCGGTCAGTAATCTGCATCAGTTCATCAAGATCCTGCGAAATAACCAGAACAGCCGCTCCTTTTGCGGCGAGCTCACGCAATTCCTCCCGAATTGTTTGCGCGGCTCCTGCGTCAACTCCCCAGGTAGGTTGTGAAACAATTAACAGTTCGGGTTTTTGTGTGAGTTCCCGACCAATAATAAATTTTTGCAAATTACCGCCCGACAAACTTTTTGCGGGGACTTCAATGGCTGGGGTTTTTACTCCAAAATCCTCAATAATGGAGCGCGCAAAACGCTTTGTTTTTGAATAATTTATAAACCATTTATGAACAAGTTTCATACGTTCATAAGCGGTAAGAAAAGCATTTTCTGATAAATCCATATCAGGCATTGCCCCGTGTCCAAGGCGCTTTTCAGGCACGCTTGCCATACCCAGCAAACGCCGCTGATTGGGATTGAGTCTGGTAACGCTTTTGCCCGCAATCTCAATACTGCCCTTCTCTAGCGAAAGATTCTCGCCATTTAATACCGTGAGCAGTTCATCCTGACCATTGCCCGCAACCCCGGCAATGCCGACAACTTCACCCGAACGCAGCTGCAAATTGATATTTTTTAAGGAAATTCCCAAAGGATCACTTGCCTTTGCATACAGATTTTTAACGCCTAAACGAACCTCGCCGGGATTCATCTTTTGCGGGTGCTGAAATGCCTGCAATTCTTCTCCCATCATCATCGCGGCGAGTGAGCTGGTGCTTTCCTCATCGACACAAACCCTGGCGACCCGTTTGCCCAGACGCAAAATGGTTGCCTCATGGCAAAGTGCCTTGATTTCATCCAGTTTATGACTGATATACAGTATTGCCAGACCTTCTTGCGCCAGCCTTTTCAATGTCACAAAAAGTTTTTCCACCTCCTGCGGTGTCAGTACCGAGGTTGGCTCGTCCATAATGAGCAATTTGGGCTTTTGCAGCAAACAGCGAATAATTTCAATGCGTTGGCGCTCACCTACAGACAGTGTATAAACATGTCGCTGGGGGTCAAGTGGTAAACCATAGCGCCTGGAAATTTCAGTTATTTGCTGTGCCAGTTGTTTAAGGCTGCTTTGATGATCCATGCCCAGAGAGATGTTTTCAACCACGGTGAGCGAATCAAACAGGGAAAAATGCTGAAACACCATGGCGATACCCAGCTTTCTGGCATAAGCAGGAGAATTAATCGTCACTTTCTTGCCATTAAAATAAATCTCGCCCGAATCCGCTTTCAGAATACCGTAGATCATTTTTACCAGGGTTGATTTTCCTGCACCGTTTTCCCCCAGAAGCGCATGAATCTCTCCCTGTTTGATTTTCAGATCAAGCGCATCATTGGCAAGCACTCCCGGAAAGGACTTTGTCATTTTTTTTAGTTCCAGCAAATAGGTATTCTGTTCCACTGATACTCCTTTTAAATCGGCACGGCGCAAAAAAATCTAAAGGATTAAAAGAGATTCTTTTCAAAAAGTCCAATTAATAACAGCAGATATTCTGTTTTCTTCTAAACTTTTCTAAAGTTAGCGTGCCGTTCCTGAGTTCATAAAGTGCTATCTTGATGTAGAAATTTTATGGCAATAGCCCGGGAACCTAGGTAAAATCCACGAAACTTGACGGTTTTTGCCTTTAACTTCGGCAATCTTGTCAAATAATTACAGCAGGAACAAGAAACAAATCATGCCCAGGATATTACTTTTAAATGGACCCAATCTCAATTTGCTGGGTACTCGTGAACCTGAAATATACGGTTCCGAGACACTTGACGATATTGCCAGCAAACTGGCGGCGCATCCCCTCATGCAGGGACACCAGATAAATCATTTTCAAAGTAACTCGGAAGGAGACCTGGTTTCAAGAATCCATCAGGCAGCAGAGGAAAATATTTCATTTATACTTTTTAATCCTGCCGCTTATACACACACCAGCATCGCCCTGCGTGATGCACTTCTGGGAACAAAAATTCCCTTTATCGAAATACATCTTTCCAATGTGCATCAACGTGAGCCATTCAGACATCACTCTTATTTTTCAGATATAGCTGTCGGCACCATCGTTGGGCTTGGTGCCCAGGGTTATGAGCTTGCCTTGCAAGCCGCCCTGCATCAACTGGAATCCAAATAAACCATTCAGAGAACATAAATATGGACGTTCGAAAAATTAAAAAACTGATCGAATTAATCGAAAGTAGCGATATTTCCGAGCTGGAAATCATTGAAGGCGAAGAGTCGGTACGCATCTCACGCAATTCACCCGCAGCAGAAGTAGTAGCCACTCCCGCCGTTGCGCCACCCCCTGTTGCCACGCCAGCTGCTCCCGCTGCCGGGCTGAGTCCTCCTGCGGTAGAAGAGCCTGATCATCCAAGTGGTGCCACCATTGACGCACCGATGGTCGGCACCTTTTACAGTGCCGCTTCACCTACTTCCCCTCCCTTTGTAACGGTTGGTCAGAAAGTATCAGTTGGTGACACACTGTGTATTATTGAAGCCATGAAAATGCTGAACCAGATTGAATCTGACAAGGCTGGCACAATCAAGGCGATTCTTGTGGAAAATGAACAACCCGTAGAATTTGGTCAACCACTTTTCGTAATTGAAGAATAAATCAAGCAACAACAGTAACTTGTCACTGCAAATAACAGCTCAGTGTCAACAAGCTATCACGAAAAAAACTGGAAAGTGAAGAAATGATTAAAAAATTATTAATCGCCAATCGTGGCGAAATTGCCTTGCGAATTTTACGCGCCTGTCGTGAAATGGGCATCAAAACGGTAGCAGTACACTCTACCGCTGATCGTGACCTCAAACACGTTCGCCTTGCAGACGAATCTGTTTGCATTGGTCCGCCCTCCTCCATGGAAAGCTATTTGAATATTCCTGCAATCATTAGCGCCGCAGAAGTCACTAACGCGGATGCGATTCATCCCGGTTATGGCTTTCTTTCCGAAAATGCTGACTTTGCGGAACGGGTTGAATCCAGCGGCTTTATTTTTGTTGGGCCGAGAGCAGATACAATTCGCATTATGGGTGACAAGATTGAAGCTAAAATTGCCATGCACAAATCGGGCGTGCCCTGCGTACCCGGCTCTGATGGTCCGATACCTGATGACCCCGACAAATGTATGTCAATGGCTGAAGAAATTGGCTACCCGATCATTATCAAGGCGACCGGAGGCGGCGGTGGACGTGGCATGCGCGTAGTATATGATCCATCCGACCTGCTTGAATCAATTGTACTGACAAAGACAGAAGCAGGTCAGGCATTTAACAATGACGTGGTTTTTATGGAAAAATTCCTTGAAAAACCACGCCATGTAGAATTTCAGGTACTCGCGGATACACACGGCAATGCGATTCATTTATGCGAGCGCGACTGCTCCATGCAACGCCGCAACCAGAAAGTCGTCGAAGAAGCCCCCGCCCCTGGGGTTAGCGAAGCACAGCGCAACAAAATTGGAACGGCTGTAGCCAATGCCTGCCGGGATATTGGCTATCGGGGTGCAGGCACATTTGAATTTTTGTATGAAAACAATGAATTTTACTTTATAGAAATGAATACCCGCTTGCAGGTAGAACACCCTGTTACGGAGCAAATTACCGGAGTTGACCTGGTAAAACAGCAATTACTCATCGCATCCGGCAAAGAACTCAAGATTAAACAGGAGGACATAAAACCGAATGGACATGCGATAGAGTGCCGCATTAATGCCGAAGACCCTGAAACATTCATGCCCTCACCTGGAAAAGTTGAGCGTTTTCATGTACCTGGCGGACTAGGCGTGCGTATTGATTCACATATTTATGGTGGTTACAGCGTGCCTCCTTACTATGATTCCATGATTGGCAAGCTCATAGTTCATGCCGAAGATCGGGCGGGAGCCATAAAACGCATGGATGGCGCGCTTTCCGAGATGGTCATTGAAGGCATCAAAACAAATATCTCGCTGCAACGCCGTATTATGGAAGATACCGCATTTATAGCCGGTGGTGCGGGTATTGATTATCTGGAAAAAAAGCTGGGCTTATAGAGAACCCCAAGAACCTGTCTGGTCAAAATTAATGCCTGAACAAAATTCGTGGTTGCAACTGGTGTGTCATACACGCAGAGAAAATACTGAAGTAATCGAAACCGCAATGCAAGATGCAGGGGCGCTTTCGATTACTTTTCAGGATGCCAGAGACGAGCCCGTGCTTGAACCACTGCCTGGCGAAGTGCCACTCTGGAAAGAATTGATCATTACCGCACTGTTTGATGCCGATACCGATCTGGAAGCACTAAGCACACTTCTTGAAAAACACAAACAGAAATGGAATATCCATACGTTTTATATAGAAACAGTGCAGGATCAGGACTGGGAAAGAGTCTGGATGGAAGATTTTCACCCCATGCGCTTTGGCGACAAACTCTGGATTTACCCAAGCAATTATGCAATTCCTGATGATGACAATATTAAAATACGCCTTGACCCTGGTCTGGCTTTTGGCACAGGAACTCATGCAACCACTGCCTTATGTCTGGAATGGCTTGACCAGAACCCGCCAAAAGATTTAAAAGTTGTAGACTATGGTTGCGGCAGTGGAATACTGGCAGTAGCAGCGGCAAAACTGGGGGCAAAACAGATTGATGCAATTGATATTGATCCCCAGGGATTAATCGCTACACGGGACAATATGCAACGCAACAGGATAGAAAGCAATCGTATTAGCTGCTATCTGCCAGATGAATATATGCCTTCTGAAGCAGCAGATCTGGTACTTGCCAATATCTTATGTGGTCCATTGCTTGAACTTTATCCACTGCTTGCTTCACTTACACGAAAAAACGGCACTCTGGTACTCTCCGGGATACTGGAAAAGCAGGCAGATCAAATAATTAAAACATACTCATCCAGTTTTACACATTTAAAAGTTAAAATAGTTGCTGGCTGGGCAAGAATTAGCGCAAGAAAAATATAACAAAATTATATGTTTACACAATGTCAAAAATGCAAAGCGATCTTTCGTGTGAATCTGCGCGAAGTCACTGCTGCCAAAGGAAAGCTGCGCTGCGGAGAATGTTACAGCGTCTTTGACGCAACCAAAACACTTTCAAATACAATGCCAACACCTTTTCAGGAAGTTGTTGACCTGCAAAGCGTATCCCCTTTTAAAGCGGCGACATCCAGCAATAAACCTGGCACTGACAAAAACCAGACTGGCAAAGATACAATCTCAATTCGTGAAAACAGCCAAAACACAGCGACAAAACCAAATACTTACACTAAAAAAAGACAGCCATTAAACAAATGGCTCCTGATCGCAGCAATCTTTCTGGCACTGCTGTTACCCGTGCAAATCTATTTTAATATGAAGTCCAGGGCAGCAGAAGAGCCTCGACATAAACCTGATAAAATACAAATGGTTAATTACAATGTCTTTGCGCACCCGAATGAATCAGGTGTATTGCTGATTTCTGCCACAATGAAAAACATTGCCAAATTTGAGCAGCCCTACCCCGTTATTGAAGTAAGCCTGCGTGACTCACATTCCAGAGTCATTGCGCTGAGGCGTTTCAGACCCTCCGAATATTTACAGAATTACAATAAAAAACTCATGCTTGCAACAAACCAGCAAAGCCAGATCAAACTGAAAATTAGCGACCCTGGAAGCAAAGCAACCCGCTTTCGCTTCAAGTTTTATTAAAAACATAATACATAAATAAAGCAAAGCAAAGTAGCCCGTATGAAGCTTTGCGGAATACGGGGATGATGCTACCGTGCAATCCCGCGTTTCGTATCCTCAACGCAAGCTACACAAAAATATGTGAAAAAGGGGGGAGATGGGTATCTGAGGACGGAAGACAGAGGACAGAAGACAGACTTCCGTAGGTCGGGTTAGCCCAAGCGTAACCCGACAAGAGCGTGGCACTCTATCTGGCTTACGTTGGAGTTGGATTACATTACGTTACCCTAATCCAGGCTACGCATTGAACATGGTAGTCTGCATTGAGGATACGAACGCGGGATGCTGCGCTATTAGCCATTGCTCCCGTGTTTCGTTCCTCAATACAGACTACGCAAAAATATATAAAAAAAGGGGGGGATGGGTAGCAGAGGACAGAGGAAAGTAGCCCGTATGAAGCCTTGCGGAATACGGGAATGATGCTACTACCCGAGCAAACTGACTAAATTTAGTGAGCTTACCATTCACCAGTTCAAAAACCTGTCCAGCACCTAAATATGTTGTTCGTTTAGGTGCTGGATCCGATCAGTTGTACCCACTTTAACAATCTTACGGCAGACAGATTTTACAAGTTTTCATCCCGTTCAAAAA
>JALVDQ010000398.1 GCA_027008885.1 Thiotrichaceae bacterium
TCGGTTTTTTTGAGTAGTTTCAGGGTGCTGATGCCCTTGGCGGCGAGGCGTTTGGCTGCCGGGGTAACGGTTCCCTGGATGCGTTTGCTCAAGAGACCTCTGTCATTGTATTCAGAGAAAGTCACTTTGCCAGGTTCAACCTGTTTGACAGGCTTTCTAAAATCGAGAGCATGCGGGGTCAAGTCTTTAATTTTGCATGTCGATCTTTTTGTTTATTGCATCCTATACTGTTTTTATATCTATGCAAAATTAAAGACCTGACCCCATAATGTATTATTTCCGTCTGAAGACGGAGGTTTTAACCATCGAGGAGACAATAAAGACCTGACCCTGTTGTTCTTTCACCCCGCTACCTCTGAAAACAGGCTATCTTGCTAGATTTTGTCTAGCTCCAAATTGACGCAATATTTTTATGACATCAGATGCTGCTTTACTCAAAGGATATGGAGATTTTGTTAATAAAATATCTAACGGAGTACGCCCATATTTATCTTTTTTGTTAATATTCTTATTTGTTATCAACTTTTTAGTTAAATATACTGATTTATATGTGCCGTCGCGAATTGATTCAACAAAAAAATGTAGGGGCGTTTCTCCTGTGTCAACTTGAGCATTTAACAATGATTGATCCTCCTTGATCAAGGATTCTATTACTTTAGGGCAGTGAGCATTTGTAGGGTAATTAGCTAACATATAAAATAATGTTTTTTTAAGAGAATTTGCCTGACTTTTACTGTAATTATTAGATTGTAGACTTCTATTCAGTAAGAGAAGACTTGTCTCACAAGTTTCTTTTTTTGATGATGCAGTTATGTATCCATAATTGTTTGTTGGCAATCCCTTCTCAAGAAACCATTTAATTACCTTTGGATTTGCCGCATATGTGGAATTAATAATATGTGAGAAAACTTTTGATAAATCTTGCTTAGAAAGTTGCACAAGGGAAGGTAACAACTTGCTTCCAAGATAGTAATCTAAAAACTGTTTTTGTACTTTATTCCGAAGTGTAAAAGATATTCTTTTGTCAGTATGAAAATTTGTATCAAATGCATCAATACAATCAGTAATTTTTTTCGGGGAGATCTTTTTTTTAGATAAGCCAATAAAATGGCATTCAGGAAGAGTCTTCAGCCATTTATTCAGTAAGTTAGATTCTTGAGTATTTAGTTTCTTGTTGGTTTTCATGATTATCGGTGTACCCTTATTCACATGATTTATGCCACATGAAACCATAGATAACAATGTGATTACTATAATCAGATTAGATATAAACACTCTTGATACCTTTCTATTCATAATATTAATATGCATAATGATTTAGTTGCCATAATACATTCCTAGCATTCCTGTATCCCTTGGGATCCTTTGATGGGCTTGTATGTACAAAGTATTGTTTGAGTGAACCCGTCATAATTGTATTGAAAGAATGTCCTGAAGAGTATGTTAATTGAACAGGTGGACGACCACCTCTTGAACCATGGTCTTCTGCAGCCCTTATAAAAGGAACTCGATAGTTTGATAACACACTCATTTCACCACTAGTGAGGCGAATATTGTTACCACCATGAATCGCTACAGGTATTCCTCCACCATAATAGGAACCAAAAAACATCCTTGCCTGATTTATTGCCCTGCCTCTTATAACATGCAATCCTACCTCATATGCTCCAGCAGATATTAGGTTCATAGTTCTATTATCGTTTTCAGGAAAGATATACACTGTAAAATTGATATTTTTGTAGGTTCTAATCCAGTTTATGGCTACATTAATCTCAGCGTCATCATGAACATCTATTGAGATATCCAATACTTTGTTAGCAATAGGTGATATGATTCTAGTAGGTGCATAACCATTATTATCAATTGAACTAGTGGGACCCCCCCCACCATACCCATACCCCTTCA
>JALVDQ010000399.1 GCA_027008885.1 Thiotrichaceae bacterium
ATGACAACCTGCGTTGAATGTGCGAAACGCAGGATGGCAGATATTAACCATTATTCCCGTGTTTCATTCCTCAATACAGGCTTACGCAAAAATATATAAAAACAGGGGGGGATGGGTGTATCTGAGAACAGAGGACAGAGCAGCAACGTAGCCCCGTATGAAGCCGTGCGGAATACGGGGAATATGTGTGCAATATAGGCACTTATCCTGAGTGATTAGTGCTATTTTTGTTTTTGTTCCTGTTTTGATTTTGATTTTTATTACTACGCCCGCGCCTTCCCCTGTATTTTCTGCCTGGTTTTCTGCCTTGCTTTGCGCCTGGCTTGCCAGCTTTTCCCGGGGGGCGTGAGGAGCGATGCGGAACGCGCTTGCGTTGTATGCGTTTACGCGGTTTGATGTCTGCCAGAAGCTCCGCGGTGACACTTTGCATAGGCACTGACATGCCAATGTATTCTTCAATTTCCGGCAGGTAAAAGGCAGTGTCTTCGCAGGCAAAACTGTGTGCTTCGCCAGAAGCGCCGGCGCGTGCTGTACGCCCGATACGATGCACATAGTCCTCGGCGATCTGGGGCAGGTCAAAATTAAATACATGCGATACATCATCAATGTGCAAGCCGCGTGCTGCTACATCGGTGGCAATCAGAATCTGATGCTTGCCTGCGGAAAATTCCTTGAGCAGGTGTTGACGCTTGTTCTGGCGCACATCACCCGAGATCATAACTGCCTTGATGCCATTCCCACGCAAAAAGTCATCAATCATTTCTGCATTGCGTTTGGTGTTTACAAACACGATGGCGCGCTGCGGATTATGCTTTTGGATAAGACCAATCAGGAGTGGAATTTTTTCGTCATTGGAAGGGTAATAAACTGCCTGTGTGATTTTTTTGGTATTAACAGCCTCTGCCTTTATTTCAATTTTGACGGGCTGATTCATGTGTTCGTAGGAAAGCTCCATGACCCGATGCGAGAGTGTCGCCGAAAACAGCATACTGAGGCGTTTTTCTGGCTTGGGTAAACGTCGCAACAAAAAACGGATGTCTTTGATAAAGCCAAGATCAAGCATTCTGTCTGCTTCATCCAGTACCAGCCCCTGACACTGGTGCAGGCTGAACACCTTGTTTTTCCAGTAATCAATAATTCGCCCCGGCGTGCCAATAAGAATATCAACCCCTTGCTCGATGGCTTTTTGTTGCTTTGTATAAGCCGTGCCACCATAGGCAAGTGCGAATTTTAAACCAGTATTTTTACCCAGCGCGTCACAATCCCTGGCAATCTGGATGGCGAGTTCTCGCGTAGGTGCCAGAATAATGAAACGTACCTGGGATTGTCCCCGCTGATTTTTATGCGGGCGTGGATGTTTCAGCAGATGCTGAAAGGCAGCGATTAGAAAGGCAGCCGTTTTGCCGGTGCCTGTCTGTGCCTGTCCTGCGATGTCCTTTCCTTGCAGGCTAACTGGCAGTGTTTTTGCCTGAATCGGTGTGCAGTAGCTAAAACCGAGTTCGTCAATGGCTGACTGAATTTCTGGCAGCAGGGGTAAATCTGCAAATTTAATATCACTCAGATGCGTTGTATCCAGCCCTTCCTTATTCTTGTTTGTTGTGTCCATATTTTAATCTTTATTTTTGGTAATGGCTTGGGAGCCTGTCCGAGAATAGTGAGCCTACTGCGGAAAAGCTGAATTTGGCTATATTTTTCCTCAATTTTCGTTAAATAGAACAACTATTCGCCTCAAATTGATAAAAAATCTAGCTCAAATCAGCTTTCCCTCGCTACGACTCATATCCTCGGACAGACTCCTGGGAGCCTGTCCGAGAACCTTGACCTCTATTTGCCCAATAGCGTGTTAAAAGTGCTTATTTATATACTTCATAATCTGGGCGTTACTATTTTTGTGGCTACTCCAT
>JALVDQ010000400.1 GCA_027008885.1 Thiotrichaceae bacterium
GTGGACAAAAAGGATATTTGTTTTTTAGGGAGTTCAAGAGAAGACATAATTGCTTTTCCTGATGATGCAAAGCGAGAATCTGGCTATCAACTTGGACTTCTTCAAGCAGGTGAAGAGCCAGATGATTGGAAGCCATTTTCTACCATTGGCTCTGGAGTTAAAGAGATTCGTATTCACAAAGGTAATGAATATAGAATCATGTACGTTACAAAATTTAAAAAGTGTATTTATGTTTTACACGCTTTTGTTAAAAAACAGCAGAAAACAAAGAAATCTGATGTTGATCTTGCAAAACAGCGATATAAAGAGATTGCGAATAAAAGTTAGGAATTATTTATGAAAAATGAAATATTAAAAGCAGATGACAATATCTTTGAAGCTTTAGAAGTTGCTAACTCTGGCTATGAAAAGATACGTTTAGACCTTATGCTAGTTATTCGTAAATGGTTTAAAAGCTCTGGTCTTAACCAGCAAGATGCTGCAAAAGCACTTGGTTGTACGCAACCACAAATTAGTGCAGTTTTAAATACAAAGTATGAGGAGTTTACTATAGATCGCTTAGTTAAAATGGTCTCCCGCATTGGTAAGAGTATCGAGTTGACTGTATTAGAAGCAGCATAAATTTATGTTACTTAAGCTTATTTTGGTAGTCTGCTTAACAAATAGGCTTTATATAGGTAGGCAATTGAAGCAATAAAAAGCTAACAATCACATTAATTTGACAACTAACACAGGGCTGTCATAAGATAGTCAAGGATTATTTTATACATAATTTAATTCCTCTTATCCACGCAAAAATCTCACATGAACATATAGAACAATAATTAATCAATCTATATAACATTATGCCTTTCTGCATGGTTTGCTTTTTAATGATCCTGGTCTCTGGAATCATTACCTGCGGGGTAAGCTGGTGCTGTCAAAAATAGAATGTCCATCAATGTGGCATCAAGTCAGCTTTATTGAGCATTGAGTCCTCAGGATGATCCGTGGAGCGCCTCGAGACTACAGTGGAACATTCCTGTTAATAAACAGAATGTCTTGCCTGTGTAAGAAGGTCACTCCAACAAAAACTCGGCTTACATTGTTGTGTTAGTTGTTGTTGCTAAGGTGACATAGGTCTCTCCTGTTATCTTGTAGAGAATGAACTTTGCAATATAATTCATTCATTGTTTGAGTCATTTTCTAAATAATACTTTCTTTAGTCGTTGTAATTATGTCATTTCCATGTGGTTATTTACTACCAGGAATGTGTTGATTTGTTCTTGTGTTTTCATGATACAACTTCCCGTAATGTGAATAATTTATTTGCATCAAATGCTTCTCCACGTCCGACGTGCCATAAGGCAAGTACGATTTTTCTCATCAGTGCTGTAATGGCTTTCATTTTGTGCTTATTGCCATAGTGTTGAACTTTTAGCTGGTACCACTGTGCAATTATTGGGTCGTTATTCAATAGCCGTAAACAGGCGAAATAAAGGTATTTACGTGCAGTTGATGAACCACGCTTGGTTATCTTTAGCTGTCCTTTGAACTTACCACTACTCTTTTCTTTCAGGTTTAATCCAAATGCTTTGAGGTAACATTTTGGATGGCGATAATCTCGCGGATCAAGTCGATCACTTAGAAAAATAGCTGAGGTTACTTTACCCACAACGGCTCCCATACAGCTTACCTGATCGTCATTTTCGACTAACGCTTCAAGCTTTTTAGCAACCTCTTTTTTCTTCAGGCGAAAGTATTGCAGTACTTCACCAAGTTGCTGTATTTGCCAGCTGTCAATGGCCAATTTTTTTGACCCACCTTTGGCCATTAATTTTGACCCACCTGGTGATTAATTTTTATGCATTTTTACGCATAAATTCATGTCATATTTTTTTGTCTTAAGCGATAACTTTCACCT
>JALVDQ010000401.1 GCA_027008885.1 Thiotrichaceae bacterium
AGCGTTACGAACGGGACGCTGGAGCGTCCGGGCTGCGTTCCCACGTGGAACATGGGAACGAGGAACATGCTCTGTCTTCTGTTCTCTGTCTTCTGTTCTCTGTCTTCTGTCTTTTGTCCTCCGACACACCCATCCCCCCTGTTTTTATATATTTTTCTTTCTATTTCCTGAATAATCAGCAAAAAATATCTGCTTGCACTAAAGTATGGCTGTGTGTATTTGCGCTTACCGGACATAACCTAACCTTGCAAAAAACTAATGATGGATAGTATTTTCCTGTTAACTATTGGCTTGATTTTCCTTGGAGCACTTTTCTCCAATATTATGAAATGGAGAAATAAAGATCGTGTTTTAAAAGATTTACAAAATTATCACACAACCATTGAGATGGTGGGCGGCAAAAAAATATGGGGGAAAACGCATGTGTATACCAATGGAATGGAATTGCTGTTTTCGCGGGAAGCCAAAAACGCACAGGGTGAGCCTGTTAATTCTTATATTTTTTATAATGAGGATATCGACAAAATAAGAGCCATTTATCGTAATCACAGCGAGCTTTCCAAAGAAAATCAGGCGCACAGAAAAAGAGAGGTGGAAGCCGTTAGCAATCCGGGGATTATTTTAATACTGAACCGTAAAATCCGCATATTTTTCAATATGTTTAATGATGCCATTGGCGAGGCGCTTAATGTTTTTCTTTCTCGCATGAAGGGAGCAAAAGCGGGAGGAATGTTATTGAACACCCAAAGTGACTATCTAAAAAAAATGGGAACGACCGCATTAACGGCAATCGGAAATACTTATGATCCTATTTTAGAGCGTTATATTAATCACCGGGTTGTTGTCAAACTGGAAGATGAACTGGCAAAAGACCAGTTCTGCGGCTTTCTTAAAGAATATTCATCGGGCTGGTTATCTGTACTTGATTGTCGCATACGGCATAAACACGGTATTGCGCTCAATGATGTCGAACGCCTTGCCTTGCAGCGAGATATGGACTTTAGCTATTTTCTCTATGAAGAAGATGACGGCATTTTGGCGCTGGATATTGTTGTCGCTTATTTTGGGGCAGAGCCATTAAAACTTATTGCAGTAAAAAGTAATGATCCTGAAAATAGATACCACTATAAAATCAACAAAATGTTAAAACACGATCAATCAATTTCTATGACGCTTGATCATCTGCCCCAGGATTCCTTTAAAAATATATCGACAGAAATCTTGCCGCTCGAATTTGAAATGATTGCGGAGGAGCGTCGTGAAGGTGATATTCCAGAGGAAAATGAAATCTACCAGAGTATACTGCCCGACCTTAAACTGGAAATATCCTCAACACATATTGCCGATGTCTATCTGCCACGTTCACTTGCCACCTTGAGGCATGGTGCAGAATAAAGGAACAGCAGGTATATTTTAAGAAATACCCATCCCCCCTGTTTTTTATATATTTTTGATGGTTGCGCCCAGGTATTACACCGTTTCAGGGCGTACAATCTCAAAACCGGATTGATACCAGGAAATAATGCCACCTCTTAGATTAAGTGTTTCGATTCCCGCATTTTGTTGTACAAAGGCGCATGCCTGAGCTGAACGCGCGCCACTTCTGCAATAAAAAACCGTGGTTTTGTCTTTATCAAGCTCGTTTAATTTTAGCGGGACTGTATGTAGCGGCATAAACTCTCCGCCGGGAATGATTCCCTGGGCAAACTCTGCCTGAGAACGTACATCAAACAATTGAAGATCAGGATCTTCTTCCATCATCTGTTTCAATGTTGCCGCATCAATTTCTTTAACACCTAACATTCAGTCAAACACCTTTATAAGTAATTTCTAATAAACTAATATTACCTTTTCCAGTGTCAACCCGTCAATACTTGTGGGATTAGTTTTGATTCTAAAGACTATTTTGAGTGATTAAACTTTGGTTTTGTTTAATAAAGGCGAGGAGCATAGCCTTGCTATGAACTGTTCGAGAAACAGAGCAAATGGTGGCTACTGCCCGTTAATTTCAAGCTGCTCATCAACCATGCCTTGAAGTTTGTCAAGGCGGCTAATAATTTCAGAATCACTGTCATTCAGCGAATTGTTGGCATTTATGAGTTCGTGCGCAATATTAAGTGCTGCCATTACGGCTATGCGCTCAGCGCCAAGAGCCTTTCCGCCATCCCGAATAATTTGCATGTTTTCGTTGACGTGTTTGGCAGAGGCAACAAGAGATTCACGCTCTGCTTCAGGGCATGATATTTTATACTCTTTTTCCATAATTCTTACGGTAACAGGGATCATTTCATCGCTCATATTGTTTATTCCCTCTTCTTCAGGAAGTTTTTTCAAGTGCTTTCAGGCGTTCAACCATAGCTTCAATCTGTGCACGGACTTTATCATTAGTTAATTGCAGTTCAGATCGTTCTTGCATAAGCCGACTATTGCTATTCTTAAATGCCTTGTTTTCACTTGATAGTTTTTTAACTAAATCAAGCAGAGAGTTGATAGAGGTCTCAAGATTATTTAATCGAGTTTGAATGGATGCAGCTGATTCATTTTCGGTTTTTGTAGTCATGCTCTTTACACCTGCCAACGATAAGAAATATAGTCGCAGTATACGAAAAATATTGTATAAGCACAAAACATGAAAAAAGATAATTTGGCGTTTATCTCTATCAGGAATAATTATAGGTATTTTTACCTAGTTTTTCACCAGAAAAACCGGAATTAGCATTAACTAATACACTGATTTGAAAAGAATAAAAATAAACCGGTCAAAACTTGAAATATATTCGTTTTTCTGTGTAATATGAGCCGCAGCTCTTGCAATGAAGTATGCTTTGTTTTGCAAGTAGCACACCCCCTACCATAATATTAAAAGAGGTTATACCAAATGAGGAAAAGTATTTTATTAGGTCTTGCGGTTTCTGCCGTTTTTTCTGCTTCAGTTCAAGCTGATACACTTGCAGATGTAAAGAAAGCAGGTGTCTTAAAGTGCGGCGTGAGCACGGGTCTTGCAGGTTTTTCAGCCGCCGATGAAAAAGGCAACTGGAAAGGGCTTGACGTTGATGTCTGTCGTGCTGTTGCCGCTGCTGTTTTGGGCGATGCAAGCAAGGTTAAATATAACCCGCTTACTGCTAAAGAACGCTTCACTGCGTTACAATCAGGCGAAATTGACATGCTTTCGCGCAACACAACCTGGACTCTAACTCGCGATGCTTCGCTAGGACTGAACTTTGCTGGTGTTAACTACTATGATGGTCAAGGCTTCATGGTGAGCAAAAAACTAGGCGTAGACAGTGCATTAAAGCTTGATGGTGCTGCCATCTGTATCCAGGCTGGTACTACAACCGAGCTAAATCTGGCTGATTATTTTAAAGTCAACAAAATGAAGTATAAGGCGATTACTTTTGATACATCTGACCAGACTGTAAAAGGTTTTGAAGCGGGTCGTTGCGATGTATTAACATCTGACCAGTCACAACTTTACTCTCTACGCATAAAACTGGCTAAACCAGATGATGCCGTAGTTCTTCCAGAAGTAATCTCTAAAGAGCCTTTGGGTCCCGTAGTTCGTCAAGGCGATGACAAATGGTTTAACATTGTAAAGTGGTCGCTAAATGCCATGATTAATGCCGAAGAGCTTGGTTTGACCTCTAAAAATATAGACGAGAAAAAAGCGAGCAAGGATCCAGCCATCCAGCGCATGGTTGGTGGACAAGGTGAAAAGCTCGGTCTTGATGACAACTGGTCTTACAATATTATCAAGCAAGTGGGTAACTACGGTGAAGCGTTCGAAACAAATGTTGGCGCTGGTTCTCCGCTTAAAATCGCCCGCGGTCTAAATGCATTATGGAGCAAAGGCGGCATTATGTATGCCCCACCAATTCGTTAATTGCTTCATTGCAAAAAAGAGTCTGATTATCAGGCTCTTTTTTGGTCGTGGGTTAAAATGTTGATTTACCTAATCAATATAGTGCCACGATTTTGTCGGATTACGCTACGCTAATCCGACCTACAAAACACAGGTTTGACCCACTACCCTTTTTTTGTTTAAAAATTAGTAATCTTAGCGGATTTATTAAGCACCCCACCTGCGATTACTAATTTTTAAGCAATTATTATCCCTGGGAGCCTGTCCGAGAATATGAGTCGTAGCGAGGGAAAGCTGATTTGAGCTAGATTTTTTATCAATTTGAGGCGAATAGTTGTTCTATTTGATGAAAATTGAGGGGAAATCTAGCCAAATTCAGCTTTTCCGCAGTAGGCTCACTATTCTCAGACAGGCTCCTAGATTCACATAATTATTAAGAATTATTAAGATTATTAAGCTTTGATATGACAGATAAAACCAGCACACTCCCCAGCAAACCACCCATATGGAATGACCCGAAATATCGGGCTATTTTCTTTCAGATAATCTTGCTTCTTGGTCTTGGCTTTTTCCTCTATACCATTGTCGAAAACACCCTGGCAAACATGCGTGCCCGAGGCATTTCTACAGGTTTTGCCTTTATGAAAGAAAAAGCCGGTTTTGATATATTAATGAGCCTGATACCGTTTGACTCAGACTCAACTTATGGCAGAACCTTTATAGTTGGTGTATTAAATACCTTATTAGTCACCGGACTGGGCATAATATTTGCGACAATACTGGGCTTTATCGTCGGTGTAGCTCGCCTTTCAAGTAACTGGCTTATAAGGAAAATAGCAACTGTTTATATTGAAATATTCAGGAACATCCCCCTTCTTCTGCAAATCATGTTCTGGTACTTTGTGGTGCTCAGAGCCATGCCTTCGGCGCGTAATAGCATGTCACTCTTTGACAGCATCTTTTTAAATGTACGAGGTCTATATCTACCTGCTCCCGTACCTGCTGATGGCTTTAAATACACCGTGATTGCTTTTGTGATTGGCTTGATAGCCACCTTCATTGTTAAACGCTGGGCAAAAAAAAGACAGGAAGCAACAGGACAACCCTTCCCGGTTTTCTGGACAGCACTTGCGCTGATAATTTTACTTCCACTGCTTGTATTCTTTATTACGGGAAAACCACTAAATTGGGACATCCCCAAACTGCAAGGCTTTAACTTTCAGGGTGGTATGAGTGTAATCCCGGAACTATTTGCCCTGCTGCTGGCGTTAACCATTTACACCGCAACTTTTATTGCTGAAATCGTACGCTCGGGGATTGAAGCTGTAAGCCATGGGCAATCAGAGGCAGCACTATCTTTAGGATTATCACCAGGACAAAACCTGCGTCTTGTTGTAATACCCCAGGCAATGCGCGTTATTATTCCACCGCTGACCAGTCAGTATTTGAATCTTGCCAAAAACTCATCTCTGGCAATGGCAATTGGTTACCCTGACCTGGTCGCAGTCTTTATGGGAACAACACTGAACCAGACTGGTCAGGCAGTAGAAATCGTGGCAATGACGATGGCATTCTACCTCACATTAAGTCTGACTATTTCCCTGTTTATGAACTGGTACAACGCCCACATGGCATTGGTAGAGAGGTAAACAATATGTATGTAACTGATAAAATCTTGCCAGAGTTACCCGCGCCAAGTAATACCAAAGGAATTATCCATTGGTTAAAAACAAACCTTTTTAACGGTCCAATCAATACCATTCTTACACTATTTGGGCTTTACCTAATCTATAAAATTATCCCCCCCCTGATTGACTGGGCATTTATTAAAGCAACCTGGGTGGCAGAAACCAGAGATCAATGCCTCGGCGATGACAAGGGCGCTTGCTGGGCCTATATCAGAAATCGCTTTGACCAGATCATTTACGGCTTTTACCCGAATGCAGAACGATGGCGAGTCAATCTGGCGGCTATTTTACTGGTGTTATTAACGATACCGTTGTTTTTTAAAAAAACGCCCAAAAAAGTCTGGCTTGGCGGCTTTATATTACTGGTATTCCCTTTTATAGCCTATGTACTCATACATGGTGGCTGGTTTGGTTTTAAGGTTGTGACAACAGACAAGTGGGGCGGGTTAATGCTCACCATCATTATCTCATTGGTGGGGATTTTAATGGCACTGCCACTTGGCACAATTTTAGCGCTGGGGAGACGCTCGCATATGCCTATTGTAAAATCACTCAGTGTCGTCTTTATTGAGTTCTGGCGTGGTGTTCCCCTGATAACTGTTTTATTTATGTCATCCGTTATGTTGCCTTTATTTTTACCCGAAGGTACCGATTTTGATAAACTGCTACGCGCCATGATAGGCATCGTACTGTTTCAATCTGCCTATGTTGCAGAAGTCGTTCGCGGAGGCTTGCAGGCAATCCCGAAAGGTCAATATGAAGCAGCCGTTGCAATGGGCTTGAGTTACTGGAAAAGCATGTTCCTGGTGATATTACCGCAGGCGCTAAAGCTTGTTATTCCAGGGCTGGTTAATACCTTTATCGCTCTCTTTAAAGATACAACATTGGTATTAATCATAGGTCTTTTCGATCTGCTTGCCATTATACAGAATGTATTGGGTGCAGATTCAGCCTGGCTCGGGTTTGACACAGAAGGACTGGTATTTGCCGCCTTCCTCTTCTGGATATTTACCTTTAGCATGTCTCGTTACTCAATGGCTTTAGAGAAGAAGCTGGATACCGGACATAGAAACTAAACCTTTGCATGAGACAACGAGATTTTTATCCGTTCTGTCTTTATGCAAAGACCTTTAGACAACTCAACGATGAATAAACAATCAAGTTAAACAGCTGAGAAACAACTTATGACAGACCCACAAACAAACAACAATGAAAAATTGGCGATAGAAATCATCAATATGAATAAGTGGTATGGTGACTTTCATGTTCTTAAAGACATCAACCTCAAGGTGAAAGAAGGAGAAATAATCGTCATCGCAGGACCATCTGGCTCCGGAAAGTCAACCGTGATTCGCTGTATTAACCACCTGGAAGAGCACCAAACAGGACAAATCATCGTTGAAGGTGAAGAAATTACGGGCGATGTAAAACAACTAGAGCGCTTGCGCGCCAATGTCGGCATGTGCTTTCAGCATTTTAACCTGTTCCCTCACCTAACCATTCTTGACAATCTGACGCTGGCACCAATCTGGGTGAAAAAAATGCCTAAAGCTGAAGCCGAAGCGATTGCAATGAAATATCTGGAGCGTGTAAAAATACCGGATCAGGCAAACAAATACCCAGGACAACTATCTGGCGGGCAGCAGCAGCGTGTAGCAATTGCTCGCAGCCTGTGCATGAACCCCAAAGTCATGCTATTTGATGAACCAACCTCCGCACTTGACCCCGAGATGATTTCTGAAGTGCTGGACGTTATGATCGAACTGGCAAATGAAGGCGGCATGACCATGCTTTGCGTCACCCATGAAATGGGATTCGCCAAGAAAGTCGCCGATCGCGTTATCTTTATGGATGCCGGGCAGATTATTGAAGAAAACACACCAGAAGAATTTTTTAACAACCCTCAATCTGACCGCACCAAACTGTTCCTGAGCCAGATTATTGGGCATTAAGAAGCAATGTAGCCCGTATAAAAAACAAGGGGGGATGGGTGACAGAAGACAGAGGACAGAAGACAGAGGACTGAGCCTGAATCTTGCGACAAGCCCTTTTAACAAGCCGAGCAACGCAGATATCAGCGGATCAGGGCTTTCGCCTGTTTGAGCGACGCCAGGAGCGAGTTCGAAAGACCCCGCTGATGTCGAGTAGCGCAGGGAA
>JALVDQ010000402.1 GCA_027008885.1 Thiotrichaceae bacterium
AGCCAATAATGAGCCATCAGCCAGATAATGAGCCATCAGCCAGATAATGTACTACTCAGCGTAATCCTCAAGCGGCGGACAAGAGCAAACCAGATTGCGGTCGCCATAGACGTTATCAATGCGGTTGCTGCTGGGCCAGAATTTACTGCTGGGTATGACACCTAAAGGGAATACCGCGAGTGTTTGTTTATAGGGGTGTTGCCAGTTTTCTGCCAGGTCTCTGACTGTGTGTGGTGCATTAACCAAAGGATTATCTTCCAGTGTCCATTCGCCGTTTTGCACTTTTTTGATTTCTTCGCGGATTGCGATCATGGCATCACAGAAACGATCCAGCTCATATTTTGATTCTGACTCGGTTGGTTCTATCATCAGTGTGCCCGGCACGGGGAATGACATGGTTGGCGCGTGAAAGCCGTAGTCCATCAGGCGTTTTGCAATATCTTCTTCGCTAATGCCTGATTCTGCCTTGATCTGGCGAATATCAATAATACATTCATGTGCCACGCGCCCCTGCTTGCCACGGTATAAAACGGGGTAATGCCTGGCGAGTCGCTCGCTAACGTAGTTGGCATTCAAAATGGCATATTGTGTCACCAGGGTATTGCCTTCACGCCCCAGCATTTTCATATACATCCATGAGATCGGTAAAATGGATGCGCTGCCATATTGCGCTGCGGCGACTGCGTGACTGCTTTTTTCGTTGATATTTCCCGGCAGGAAGGGGGCAAGATGGCTACGCACACCGATTGGACCAACGCCTGGTCCGCCACCACCATGAGGAATGGCAAAGGTTTTGTGCAGATTAAGGTGGGAAACATCCGAGCCAAATTTTCCGGGTTTGGACAAGCCCACTTGCGCATTCAGATTGGCACCATCCAGATAAACCTGTCCGCCATGCGCATGAATAATATCGCAGACGTCAACGATGGCTTCTTCAAACACGCCATGAGTTGATGGATAGGTCACCATAATGCAGGCAAGATCATCCTTATGCGCGGTGGCTTTTTCTTTTAGATCAGCAAGGTCAATATTGCCCTGATCATCACATTTAACCAGCACGATTTTCATTTTTGCCATGGCTGCCGATGCGGGATTGGTGCCATGCGCCGAGGTCGGAATCAAACAGATATTGCGATGCCCCTGCCCGATGCTTTGATTATAACGGTTGATCGCAACCAGCCCGGCATATTCACCCTGCGCGCCCGAGTTTGGCTGCATCGAGACGGCATCATAGCCCGTCACTTCACACAGCCAGGTGCTGAGTTCATCAATCATCTGCTGGTAGCCCTGCTTTTGATCTGCGGGTGCAAAGGGGTGAATATTGGCAAATTCAGCCCAGCTTATCGGCATTAATTCACTCGCGGCATTTAGTTTCATGGTGCATGAGCCTAAGGGAATCATCGCATGAAGCAGTGACAAGTCTTTATTTTCAAGGCGTTTCAGGTAGCGCATCATTTCGGTTTCGGTTTGATGCTGCTTAAAAACTTCGTGCATCAAAAACTCGGACTGACGCTGATACGCTGGTGGAATGCCAGAATCACATTTGGCATCCAGAATCTGTGCATCGAGTTTGTTCACATCAAAGCTATGACTGTCGCCCCCGAGGAAAAGCTGAATCAGCTCGGCGACATCCTCTTTGGTTTTGGTCTCATCAAAACTGACCGCGAGTTTGTCGCTGTCCACTTTTCTCAGGTTGATTCCCTGATCCAGTGCTTTCTGATAAATTTCCTGTTGATGATCGCCGACATGAATGGTCAGGGTATCAAACCAGGAGGTATTAACGATAAATTCTGCTCTGGAAAGATCACTTTGACGCACCGCGGCAGCCAGAATGCTGGCAAGGCGGTTTATGCGCGAGGCAATCTGCTTTAGCCTTTTCGCACCGTGATAGACGGCATAAAA
>JALVDQ010000403.1 GCA_027008885.1 Thiotrichaceae bacterium
TGCTTGTTTTAGTGTTTGCGACAGCGACCTACACGGTAGATGAGCGGGAAACAGCTATAAAATTTCGATTTAAGGAAATTGTCGAGACAGATATCAAGCCAGGTCTGCATTTTAAAATTCCATTTGTTAATACGGTAGAGAAGTTTTCAAGGCTGATTTTAACGCTTGATGCCCAGCCAGACCGGTTTTTAACGGGTGAAAAAAAATATGTCAAAGTAGATTTCTTTGTGAAGTGGCGTATTTCTGATGTAAGCAAATTTTACCGTGCAACCCGTGGTGATATTGTGCGCGCGCAAAATCGGCTTGAAAGCATTATGAAGGATGGGCTTAGAAATGAGTTCAGTACGCGTACTATCAAGGAAGCTATCACGGGCGAGCGTGGTGAAATTATGACTGCCCTGCGTGAAAAATCAAAAATAGCTGCCGAATCATTAGGGATTGAAATTATCGATACCCGTGTTAGCCAGATTGATTTTCCGGAATCTGTGAGTGAGTCTGTTTACCAGAGAATGCGCTCTGAGCGACAACGGGTTGCCCAGGAATTTCGCTCCAGGGGACGTGCAGAAGGTGAAAAAATCAAAGCGATTGCGGATCGTCAGGCGACCATCATTGAAGCAAATGCGTATCGTGAAGCGGAGAAAATCCGGGGTCAGGGTGATGCAAAGTCAGCCGAAATATACGCGCAGGCTTACCAGAAAAATCCTGAGTTTTTCTCGTTTTACCGCAGTCTGGGAGCCTATAAGAAATCAATGGGCAATGGCAGGGACATCATGGTTCTGGAGCCTGATTCAGACTTCTTCCGTTATTTTAAAAGTCAAAGTGGTCAATAATTGAACTGGCACGATCTTTTTAATGCAATCGCCCTTCTTCTGATTTTTGAAGGGCTTTTGCCATTTTCCAGCCCTCAAGGCTTAAAGAAAATTTATCAATCCATACTTGAAACGCCTGAAAGTAGCTTGCGCATGATTGGTTTGGCAAGTATTGTTGCGGGTCTTGTTTTACTCTACATCGTATAGTTACCCGAGTTACTTTATGAATACCTGGTTACTTCCTGACGGAATTAATGAATCCTTGCCTGATGATGCAGAACGACTTGAAGCACTGCGGCGTCACTTGATTGATCTCTATTCAACCTGGGGCTACCGTCTGGTTATGCCGCCGCTGGTTGAATATCTGGAATCCCTGCGTGCAGGAATAGGAACTCAACTCGATTTACAGACGTTTAAAATAACAGATCAGCTTAACGGGCGCATGATGGGCATCCGTGCAGATATGACGCCACAAGTGGCAAGAATTGATGCACATCGCATATCAAAAGGAGAAACACAGGCAGCAATAAACCGCCTTTGCTACATTGGCACGGTTTTGAGAACACGCAGCGAGCAGCAAGGCGGCTCCCGCTCTCCTGTTCAGGTGGGTGCAGAACTTTTTGGACACGCAGGCATAGAGAGTGATTATGAAATCATCCTGTTGATGCTGGAAACCTTTAAAAGCATTGATATTCAAAATCTGGTGCTTGATCTTGGGCATGTCGGGATTGTGAGCGGGCTTGCAAACCTGGTTAATCTCGATGCAGAACAACGTGAACTGTACTTTGACATGCTTGCCCGAAAATCCATTCCTGAAATTGAAACATGGATAAAAAAACAGAAGTTTTCAGAATCCGAGTCTGAAATGTTGCTTGCCCTGCCTCTGCTCAGTGGCTCAGTCAGTGTTATTGAGACTGCCAGAAAAAGTCTGAGAAATGCGGGCGATTCAGTGCTTCTTGCCCTGGATCATCTGCAAATGATTTGTGACTTTCTGGCTGAAAATCATCCTCAGGTGCAACTGCATATTGATCTGGCTGAAATGCGCGGCTATGCCTATCATACGGGGGTTGTGTATACGCTTTATCTGCCCGGACGTGGCAGTTCAATCGCACAGGGTGGGCGTTATGATGGCATTGGCAAGGCATTTGGCAATTCACGCCCGGCAGTGGGATTCAGTACAGACTTGCGCACACTGTCTGAATTATCACTGGAGACCATCGCACTGCTTAACTCATTGGGCGGCAATGCTATTCTGGCTCCATACATGCTGGATAAAGAACTGGATAAATTCATTAGCCAACTGCGAGCGCAGGGCGAACAAGTGATCTGTCAGTTAGATCCAGAATCGACATTATCACCCTCACAGCAGGGCTGTAATCGTGTTATTGAAAATCACGATAATAATTGGGTCGTTGTAGCTGCCAGGTAGCCTGTCCGAGAACTGGTACTCCATAAAGGGATTGCTTTAGGTTATCACCAAGGAGGCGGGTAGATTATTAATAATTTCCATTGCTACCCATCCCCCCTTGTTTTTACATATTTTTCCGCGTTAGGCAACTTATTTGTCTAAAAGGTTACGCCCTTTTTGCGTTGCAATTCGCAAGCGTAGTGCATTGAGTTTGATAAAGCCTTCGGCGTCTGCCTGATTGTATGCGCCTGCGTCATCATCAAATGTTGCAATGGCTTCATCAAATAATGAGTTTTCTGATTTTCGTCCTACACAGGTGACACTGCCTTTATAGAGTTTGAGGCGTACTGTGCCATTGACATATTGTTGCGAGTCATCAATCATTTTCTGCATCATTTCGCGCTCTGGACTCCACCAGTAGCCGTTGTAAATTAGCTCGGCGTATTTTGGCATGAGAGAGTCTTTCAGGTGCGCGACTTCACGATCCAGGGTGAGTGTTTCCATGCTACGATGGGCTTGTAGCATTATGGTTCCGCCAGGTGTTTCATAGCAGCCGCGTGATTTCATGCCGACGTAACGGTTTTCGACAATATCAAGGCGACCGATGCCGTTTTCTCCACCAATTTTATTGAGTGTTTCAAGCATGGTGGCAGGGCTGAGTTCTTCACCATTTAGCGCAACGGGGTCACCTTTTTTATAGCTTAATTCAATATAGGTTGGCTTGTCGGGTGCTGCTTCGGGTGATACTGACCAGCGCCACATGTCATCTTCCGGTTCATTCCAGGGGTCTTCAAGAATATCACCTTCATAAGAAATATGCAGCAGGTTGGCATCCATTGAGTAAGGTGATTTTTTGCCCTGCTTTTGGTAGTCGATTTCAATGCCATTTTTCTCGGCATAGCTCATAAGTTGTTCGCGTGAGTTTAAATCCCACTCGCGCCACGGTGCGATGATTTTGATGCCGGGTTTGAGTGCATAAGCGCCCAGTTCAAAGCGTACCTGATCATTGCCTTTTCCGGTTGCGCCGTGAGCAATGGCATCTGCACCTGTTTCATTGGCAATTTCAACCAGACGTTTTGATATTAGCGGACGCGCTATGGATGTCCCCAGCAGGTATTCACCTTCGTATACGGTATTGGCACGGAACATGGGGAAAACAAAGTCGCGCACAAATTCTTCTCGCAAGTCATCAATATAAATTTCCTTTACGCCAGCGGCTTTTGCCTTTGCGCGTGCTGGCTCGACTTCTTCACCCTGTCCGATATCAGCGGTAAAGGTGACGATTTCGCAGCCATAGTTTTCTTCCAGCCATTTAATGATGATTGATGTATCCAGACCACCTGAGTAGGCGAGGACGACTTTTTTTACTTTTTGAGAAGCCATAATATTTCCACAAAATGTTTGTATTAAAGAGGCGGGCATTATACCTGTTCTGCTAGAATATGCGTCATGGAAATTATTAAAAATGCCTCTTTAAAGGCGCTAAACACCTTTGGCGTCAATGCCTCAACACAATATTATGCTGAAATTCATAATCTGGATGATATTCAGGCACTTTTAGAGTGGAAGGCACAGCATGATCTGCCTGTACTTTTGCTCGGTGGCGGCAGTAATTTATTATTCAAAAATAATTTTGACGGGCTGGTTGCAAAAATCTGTTTGGCAGGAAAAGAGCGCATTGAAGAGGATGATAACTTTACCTATGTTTCTGCGGCAGGTGGTGAAAACTGGCATAAATTTGTGCGCTGGACGATTTCACAGGGCTATGCGGGTCTGGAGAATCTGTCGCTGATACCTGGGACAGTGGGTGCCGCGCCAATTCAGAATATTGGTGCGTATGGGGTTGAGCTGGCGGATCATTTTCATTCCTTGCAGGCGGTTAATCTTGAAAATGGTGATGTTCTTGAATTTGATAAAGCGCATTGCCAGTTTGCTTATCGTGACAGTTTTTTTAAACGCTATGGGCTGGATAAGCTACTGATTACATCAGTCACTTTTGCCCTGCCCAGGCATCCCCAGTGGAAAATTGACTACGCAGGGGTGCGTGATGCACTTGAAGGAAAGCAACCCAATGCAGAACGTATCAGCAATGCCATTATCAAGTTGCGTCAACATAAGTTACCCGATCCAGAGGTGATTGGAAATGCCGGTAGCTTTTTTAAAAACCCGATATTAAGCCCGGAAAAATGGCAAGCACTGAGAGAAAAATACCCTGAGTTACCCGGTTATCAACAGGCAGATGGTCGTATCAAAACATCGGCTGCCTGGCTGATTCATCATTGTGGTTTAAAGGGCTATCGCAAGGGTGATGCGGGCGTCTCAGAAAAACACGCACTGGTTCTGGTGAACTATGGTAACGCCACGGGAAAAGAGCTTTGCTCAATTTCACAGGAAATAATTGCCGCCATTAGTGATAAATATGAGATTTTTCTTGAACCTGAGCCTAGAATAGTAGTCTGACACAATATATTTCTTATTTGCTTTTTTAAGGGCTTATCTTTATGAAAAAACTAATCCTGGCTTCAGCCGCACTATTGCTTGCACCACTTGCCACATATGCAGGTGCGTTTAATGGAAAAATCATGGGTGGCACCAAAGCCTCATTTGGTGAGTGGCCATCAACCGTTGCCCTGTTGGATGTTGATGAAATCAAACGTATTGAAACAGGCAATGCGCTTGATGATCATGGTAACAGGATACCTGTAAATCAAGCAAATTATCAGGCACACTTTTGTGGTGCCAGTTTGATTGATCCTGAATGGGTACTGACAGCAGCTCATTGCCTTGTTGAAAACAATACTACAAAAAAAGCTGATAAAGTTGCAGCACTGATTGGTGCGTATGATCTTATTGGTGGTGGTTATCGTCGTTACATAAAGGAAATCATTATTCACCCAAAATATGATGAAGCAACAGATGATAATGATATTGCCTTATTGCATCTAAAAACCAGAGTAAATGCTCCAACGATTGCAATTTCTTCAGATAATGCGCCAAATGGTACCCTGGCGTATGCGGTTGGTTGGGGAGCACTTGACGGTACAGGAAGACATTATCCATCCGAACTGTATGAAGTGGAGCTGCCCGTTATAGATCAGGGCATTTGCCGTTCTTTTTTTGGTGCAGGTCACCCATTTACAGATAATATGCTATGCGCAGGTTATAAACAGGGTAGAAAAAGAGATGTCTGCAATGGCGATAGTGGTGGTCCGTTAATGGCAAACCTGGGAAATGGTGGCTATGAACAAATTGGTATAACAAGCTGGGGCGCTAGTTGTTCTGATCCGGGTTCTTACGGTGCATATACCCGTCTGAGTAAATATAAAAACTGGATAAAGTCAAAAATTACATCTTCCTCCTCTGAGGAAAGTGGTGGAGGAAGTATGCTTTTTCTGTTGATTCCCTTTTTATTGCTGTTAATCATGCAGGGTCCAAGGGACAGGCAAAAGAAGCATGCCCTGCTTATCTTATCTAAAATAAACAAGGATTCAAAATGAAAACAATCTATAAAGTCGTTCATTTTATTATGATATTTTCTGCAACATTAAGCCTGACAGCTTGCGTTGCTTCACCGGGAGGCACAGGGAGTAGTGCTGATCAGCAACCAGTATATACTGACTTTAGCGGCAACTGGGTCTTGTCTCGCATTAATGGCTCAGGCTATTCCGGAGCGCGCATAACACTTCAGATCGAAAATAACAGGGTTAGCGGTTTTTCCGGGTGCAATCGTTATTTTGCCTCGGTTGAGCGCCTTGGTGATGGACGGGTAAATGTTGGTTTTATTGGTTCGACTAAAAAGCTGTGTGTTAGAGGTAATGCAAACCAGATCGAATCTGCCTATCTGGGAGCGCTACGCCGATCCCAATATTACCGGGTTTCCGGGAACCGGCTTGTACTGGAAGGCAATGGTTCGAACCTTGTATTTACGCATTAAATGCGAGAGTTGGATGTATTGTGAATTAACCTAAGCAGTAGCGGCTAAACCTGTGTTTTACAGGTTGATTAGCCCAGGCGTAATCCGGCAAATTGCGACGTTGGATTACGTCACGCTAATCCAGGCTACACATTTGAGATTAACCCACTACCAAGCCAATCTACGCATAAATCTATCAACAAAATTTGTTAAAAGCAGAAAATCAAGCTCAGTGCCTGGTTTTTTTGGCTTTCAAACTCCTGATCTTGTCCAGCAATTTATCTTCATCCCAATCCCGTCCGCCAACAGCCATATAAACAACGTGTCCTTCAGGATCAAGTATAAAGGTTGTGGGGAGACCACGAATAGACCAGTTTTCCAGTTCTTCACCGCTTTCATCCAGCAAGATATTAAAATCAATAGGATGCTCCTTGATAAAAGCAGCTATGGCATCTTCATCTTCTCCAATATTGATGGCAAGCATTTCAATACCGTCATTCTTGAGTTTTTTCCAGGCACGATTCATGGAAGGCAATTCTGCCCGGCAGGGTGGACACCAGCTCGCCCAGAAGTTAATAATAACAGGCTTACCCTTGTAATCATCAAGCTCCCTGATATTTTCATCCATATCCCTGAGCATAAAATCAGGTGCGTCTGGTTTATTGGGTAAGGCTGTTAGCGCCTCTTCCCCTGCATGGAGAGTGCCTGAAAAAGTCATTAACAGTGCAAAGACAAGGCTGAAGTAAAGTTTTATATAGAATTTCATAATGTAGGTAGTTAAGTCGGCTTTTAAGATGGGAATTATATATCAAAGTTGCCAGTTAACGGCTTGTTTTCCGACTTTGTGTAAATATTGATTGGTTTTTGAAAAAGGTTTGCTGCCAAAAAAACCCCGATGGGCAGAGAGCGGAGAAGGGTGTGCTGACTTGATAATAAAGTGCCTTGAAGTGTCAATATGCACTCCTTTTTTCTGTGCATAAGCTCCCCACAGAATAAAAACAACGTGTTCTTTTTGCTGGTTTATTTTCTGGATAATCGCATCAGTAAAGGTTTCCCAGCCACGCCCCTGGTGAGAATTTGGTTTGCCTCGTTCTACCGTTAATACCGCATTGAGCAGTAAAACACCCTGATCAGCCCAGCCTTGCAGATAACCCGTGTGGCTATTATCAATACCCAGGTCTTGCATAAGTTCTTTATTGATGTTGAGGAGTGATTTTGGCAGTGGCTTTACTTCGGGCATTACTGAAAAACACAGTCCATGCGCGTGTCCCGGTGTAGGGTAGGGATCCTGACCCAGAATAACTACCTTGAGTGTATCAAAGGGGGTACTATTGAGCGCATTAAACCAGAGTGATGCAGGCGGCAGAATGGTTTTACCCTGTGCTTTTTGATTTACGAGAAACTGCCTGAGTTCCTGCATATAGGATTTCTCAAACTCATTTCCAATTTGATCAAGCCAACTGTCTTCAAGTTTGATATTTTTTTCATGCTGATTTTTCATATTGAGTTTTGATACAGGACAGTGTTAAAAAGTATAAAAAAAGGGGGGGGATGG
>JALVDQ010000404.1 GCA_027008885.1 Thiotrichaceae bacterium
ATAGCTTATTCAACATTCTCGTCTGCACCACCTACATATTTTGTAACTTTTCTACTTTCTGATAAAGATACATATCATGTAAGTAGGATACATACTCATGCAATATCCCAAAAACTATTTTATGATTATAATGATGACGGAAAGTGTGAATTTCTGCAGTTAGAAATGTTTAATCCATATTTAATTTCAAAAAAGATACCTGATTATATCGTATATAATATCATGCAATTTACAAAGTCTTCTTTTAAATATAATAATAAACTAAGTCGATATTTTCCAAGATGGATAGCATTTGAAACAACTCAACCAGGATCCAATCCGGTTACAAATAATAAAGCGACTAAATTACCAAAAAAAATTACTAATCTTTTTTGGGAGCAATACTTGCTGACGTTGAATAACTATATCTTTAGTGGTGAGATACTTGATCGTGAACCAGTCAAGGAGCAGATCAAACAAATAAAGCAAAAAAATAACGGAATCATCCATTAGCCAGCCGTTGTCAACAGGTAAAACCAATCCGTAGCACAAACAGCATAAATAAAATTGAACCAGAGAGCTATTCAACCTCGCATTGTTTGCCTGTTTTTGCTTTTCGTGATTTCAACAGGTTAATAATACGTCGATTGCCTTTTTTCTTTTTTAAGTCGATTATTTCTAATTTTAGTTTCATTGCTTGCTATGGCTTCTCTAACGCTTAAGCACCACTTATATTGACCCTGGTACAAAGGACTCCAGCGTAATCCTTTAAAACCACAGTTGTTTTCCAGATTATTAATATGTTGAATGACTGCGGTATTTGCGTAACTGGCACAAAATTGTTTGCTTGCAGTATAAGCATTGGCAGAAATAATAGAGTTAAGTAACAGAAAAGCTGATGCCTGTATGAATTTATACATAATTATCCCTCCTTGGATCGTTAGAAGTTTTTATTATTTTCCCGGAAACCCGTCTGAAGTTTGACCAAATATTGCCTGAAAGGTTTAAATAATAATTTTCTTCTGTAGCCGAACTAATATAAATTCTCTAATGAAATATTCTTGACCGTGATGAGAATAAACAAGAAATAATTGAAATAAACAGAGATTATCAAATATGAAATTATCAAAAGAATATGTTGTTTACATGCTTATTATTTTGCTTGTTTATTTTGCAGTCAATATATTTTCTATCAAGGTTCAGCACATACCAGGTATGTTTACTTTTATTTTCTGGGGAGGAGTGGCTCCCTTACTGGCAATCAGTATGACATGGATTCTTCTGAAGAGATTATTGAATAAAACTTTATGGATTACGGTATCAAGTATTTTAAGTTTATTTTTCATAATTGGTGGTTTTGTTTCACTTTATTATATTGATAATTTGTGGGCATCTATATAAGTACCCGCACAAAATTAATCTAACAATTTAGCCTCTGTTTTCTGATCTTCTTCGTTATTGCTTTGGTCACATGCGTAACATTGTTTTTAGCCTATTTCAGAGTGGATGCCTTTTAATAGACTAGGAGCTTGTCTGAGAACCAAGTTTTTCAAAATTTCAATCAATATATAGTGGTTTTCTATTTGAAAAAGCACTATATGCAGTAGTTGTATTTTTATAGAGCTAGTTCTCAGACAGGCTCCCAGGCATTAATTCGTCTTGAAAAAACTTTATGTTCTCTTTTTGTTCATTTTTAAAAAGATTTCTGCAATAATCCGGAAATTAATCCCGTGAACGCCATCTTACTTAACAAACTACATTAACATAGTCACTTGAATTTATGCTTAGTCACATCCACTTAAAAAATTTCGCAATTATAGAAAATCTTGATCTTGAACTCAGACCGGGAATGACGGCATTAACGGGTGAAACCGGTGCGGGAAAATCCATTTTGATTGATGCAATTGGACTGGTTCTGGGGGATCGCGCAGATAGTGGAGTCGTGCGTCATGGCGCGGACAGGGCGGAAATTACTCTAAGCATTGATATAGCAAAACTGGCTTCAGCACAGCAATGGCTCAGGCAGCAATCACTGGATGAAGATGAGCAATGCATACTACGCCGGGTGATTATGGCTAATGGCAAATCCCGCGCCTGGATTAACGGCTCTCCGAGTAATCTGGGTATGCTTCGCCAGCTTGGTGAGCAACTGGTTGATATTCACGGGCAACATGAACACCAGTCTCTTATGAAAAAAGAGATGCAAGCCCAATTGCTGGATGACTTTGCCAGTCATCAAGCCCTGATAAGCCAGGTCAAGGCAGCCTACACTGAATGGAAAAGCTTGAATGACAGGCTCACCATGCTCAAAACCCGCAATAGCGATCATCAGGCGAAGGTGGATTTATTGCGTTTCCAGACCAGAGAACTGGATGAACTGCAACTCAGCGAAAATGAAGCCACTGAACTGGATGAGGAATATTCACGTCTTTCAAACGCAGGGCAATTAATCGAGGCGGCAGCATCTACTGTAATAAAACTTTATGATGCGGAAGAGCAATCCGTTTATTCTGAAATCAGCGAAGTTCTGCAAAAACTGGAGGAAGCCAGTCAGCTTGACCATACACTGCTTGAGCCGCTCGAACTGCTGCAAAATACACAGATCCAGATACAGGAAGCCAGTGATTTTTTACGTCGTTACCAGGAATCCGTAGAACTTGATCCTGAACGCCTCAACTGGCTGAATAGTCGTCTTTCTGTATTGCATGATCTTGCAAGAAAGCATCAGACCACAGCCGACCAGCTTTTTGCCAAATGGCAATCCCTGCATCAGGAATTAAGCGAACTGGAAAGTGACGAATATGATCTGGACGCACTCCAGAAAAAGCTGGAAAAAAGCCAGTCAGCTTATTTTCAGATTGCTCAAAAGCTGACTCAATCCCGTCAGAAAGCGGCAAAAAAATTATCCCGTGCCGTTTCTGCCGCAATGCAGGAATTAGGCATGGAAGGCGGAAAGTTTGTGGTTGAAGTCATCAATAACGAAACCCTTGCTGCGAATGGACAGGATTTTATTGAATTTCAGGTGAGTGCCAACCCTGGGCAGCCACCCAAACCTTTGGTCAAAGTGGCTTCTGGTGGCGAGCTGTCGCGTATATCGCTTGCGATTCAGATGATTGCCGCACAGCGTTTAACTCTGCCGGCACTGATTTTTGATGAGGTAGATAGCGGCATCGGCGGTGCTATCGCCGAGGTTGTCGGCAAGCAGCTTCGTAAACTCGGAGAGACTCGTCAGGTCTTGTGTGTCACGCATTTGCCACAGGTTGCCTCGCAAGCGCATAATCATTACAAGGTTACAAAAATCAAGAAGCAAAAGACTACTTCAACGGGAATGCTGGTACTCGATAAAGAGCAGAGAATTGAAGAAATCGCCCGCATGATGGGCGGTGTCGAGATTACCGAATCAACCCTCAATCTGGCAAAAGAGATGTTAACCAGGAAATAAAGCTCTTTTTTTCCGCATGAGCCTGTTTGTCTTTCTGGCTTTGATCTAAACCCTGATTTGAGTCGCTATCGTTGTCAATGCCCTTGTCTATTGCTTCATCAATGGTTTTTTCTGCCACACTGGTATTTTCGTCATTTTCATTATCATTGTCATTGTCAGAAGCTTCTGTCAGTGAATCCAGATTACCATCAAACAGCACAACCACTTCCGGTTTTTCAGGCTCGGAAGGTTTTTTTGCAATGACTGCCGGATTGTCCTTTACGCCATCGTGCTTGTCCAGATAGTCAGGAATGCCGTCCTTGTCGGTATCTTTTTTATAGCCCTCATCAATTGTGAGCCTGCTATCACCATCATCATTGGCATCCAGATAATTTGGCACACCATCATTATCGGTATCGTCGTTAATAGGGCTGCTGTCTTTATTAACATCCTCATTTTTGGTTAGTATGCCGTCGTTATCATCGTCTGGATCGAGTGCGTCAATAATTTTATCGTGATCAGAATCCTGTGGGGCATTAATGTCCATGCCGATTTCAATCGCATCTGATACCTTGTCACCGTCGCTATCACGTTTTAAAGGATTTGTGCCGAGGATTCGTTCCTGTGTGTCCAGCAGACCATCGTTATCCGTATCGGTATAACGGTTAATGACCATTTTATCGCTTGTGTCTTTTTTGGTGGGATTAAACACTTTTTGGGCTACAAAAGTGTTTGCTTCTTTTTTTAGCTGTTTTTTCTGTGCGGGTTTGTCTGCAAGCTTTTCTTTCTTTACTTTCTCCGCTTCTGGAGCTTTCTCTACAAGCTTTGCCAGCTTGTCTGTTTTGGCAATATGCAGCTTTCTGGTTTTATGCTTTTCCGGCTTTATTTCTCTGCCAGGATTTTTTGTGGCTATGCCTTGTTTGCTTTTGTCAGTAGAATTTTTATCGCCAGAAGATTTTTTGTCTGTCTTTTTTTTGCTTTCAGCCTGCTTCTCTGCCTTCTTTTCAGTGCCGCCCTGTTTCGCCACAGAAACCGAAAATTTGGCATCCAGATAATCAGGAATACCATCGTTATTATGATCCGGCAGCTTAACGATATCATTGATACCATCGCCATTTTTATCAATGGCATTGGGCTGTTCGGCATCAAAGGCATCATCAATCAGGTCATGGTTAGCATCCCGGTTAAACATGCCCGCCTCGACACCATCCGGCACATTATCATTATCAGAATCGGTATCCAGATAGCTCTTTAGACCATCCTTGTCGGTATCATCCCTGCTTTCAAGAATGGTGGGCAGACCATCATTGTCGTCGTCATAGTCAAGTGCATTGATGTATCTGTCAGCGTCGCTATTTAAAGGATGAGCATGATCCGCGCCAACCTCGATTCCATCGTCCAGACCATCGCCATCGGTATCAGAAAGATAGGGCTCTGTGCCAATGCTTTCTTCATATTGATCAGACAGACCGTCCCCGTCGCTATCTTCTATCTTGTTTTCAGAAGCATGAGAGATAACTGAAATACACAGCAAGATGCTTGCCAGAATGAATTTTATGCCGGAAAAACGACAATATGTTGTTATATTCAAAATAATCCCAATATCCGTGTGGTGTTGTGTGGTTACTTCGTGGTATTGCTTCCGTGGTATTTTCCCGCTCATACCCACCAAGCCACTTTATTTTTATTATATCCGCACAATTATCGCATATTGCCAGAGTGCTTTCAAATATAAATTTGGCAAAAAACATCGCAGCTTCCGCTTTATTAATAAGTACCTATCCCCCCTGTTTTTTATATATTTTTGCGTAGCCATAAAACCACAGGGTGCACAGAGTTTTGGTGCAGCCATGCGCAAGTAACCGAATCTGGTTGGTTGCGTAAACACCACCAACCCTACAACTGTCTTCTGTCTTCTGTCTTCAGTCCTCTGACACACCCATCCCCCCTGTTTTTATATATTTTGCGTAGTCTGTTGAGGAGCGAAACACGGGAGCGGTAGCTAATACCGCAGTATTTATTTGGAAAATACTCTCCAAAGTGGCTGTCCTGCATCATGGTACTTTTTCTCAAATAGAGTTAATGGTTTTTGCGGGATGAAAATTTCAACGCCCTGACAACGTAGTGTTCTTTTATTTGCCAGATTAATTGCAGCACAAAATTCATCTGCATAGACTTTCCAGTTAGTGCGTAATTCAATCTCTCCTCCCAGAGCCAGCATGTCAGAAAAGGCGGGATGCCCATGCCAGCGACGTTTCAGATGTTTTGATTTTGGATAGGGGTTGGGGTAGAGAATTTTATGCGCGGATAGCTTCCAGCCTTGGCGGGATGCCAGATGCCAAAAGTCGGCGCATTCTGCCCGGATTAAATGTGCATTTTGTGGCAGCTGACGATTGTATTCTTTTTCCAGTCGTGAGGCGGAACGGTCAATGCCTAAAATCAGTCCATGCGGATTTTGTTCTGCAAGGATGCGGGTACTCATTGCTGTGCCGCAACCAGAATCAAATATGAGTGGACGTCCTGCGGCAAGGGCTTCATCAACCAGCGGCTTAATTTTGTCAAAAGCCTGTTGCGTATGCTCAGCCACAGGCTTTTGATGTGTGCTGTTTAAATGTTTTTTTACGACACATTCAAGGTTTTTGTGAATCCCCTGCTGTGCCTTGCTGATCCTGCGTGTGCGTGTCATGGCTATGCTTCAGGTTTTAATCATCACGCTGGTGCAGCATTTTCAGCATATCTACGGTTACATAATCATAGCCACCAGCATCACCTTGCAACACCTTAAAAGGCGCATCTGCTTCGCCATATTGATCCAGCACCAGCAACGCCCCGCTAAAATCATCCTCTTTGGTATAATCATTTACCGTAATCAGGGTTTTTAGATTGGCTGCAAGTGCTGACTTGATGCCATTTAGCGAGTCTTCAAAGGCAAGACAAGCTGCCGGCTCAAGCTTCATTTGCTCTAGTGCCCAGTTATAAATATCGGCTGCGGGCTTTTTCGCGGGGACAATATCACCTGCTGCAATGACCTCAAACCAGTTAAGTGATGCTTCGCCCAGGGTGGCACTTAGCAGGTAAGTCACATTGGCAGGCGTGGTGGTGGTTGCTATCGCCAGACGCAATCCGGCGTGACGTGCTTCATTGATCAGGCGTTCCACACCGGGGCGCAAGGGTATCGCTCCTGATTGCAATAGCTGCAGATAAAAATGGGTTTTGCGCTTGTGCAGGCGCGCGGCAAATTCGCTAATATCCTCATCCATTTCAAAGTTTTTGAGATACTTTTCAATATACAGACGGATACGTTCCTTGCCACCCGTGACTTGCAGCAATTCGCCATACAGCTCGACAGTCCAGTTCCAGTCCAGCCCGGCTTCCCTAAACGCCTGATTAAATGCAACACGGTGTCCATCACGTTCGGTATCTGCCAATGTGCCATCAACATCAAAAATTAGTGCCTGGAGTTTACTCATAGAATCCTCTAACGAAAAAATATATAAAAAAAGGGGGGGATGGGTTTGTACAGGTTAAGTGCCCGCTTAAAATTAATCCAACAATCTAGGAGCCTGTCCGAGAACTAGAAATTGACTGCAAATCCCACAATCATCATAATCTGAGCTTATCAAGTTCGTTAAATAGAGCGACTATTCGCCTCTCTTGATAAACTCACCTTATAATAATTCTGAAATTTTCGTTTCAATCCCAGTTCTCAGACAGGCTCCTAGTCCCTGTTTTAAACGCTGGGATCATCACATGGAGGCGCCAACAGGTCAAATTCTGCCTGTGCTATGTGGGTATCGTCATTGTCTTTCAGTGCCCGTGCCTTCGCTATGACTCATATTCTCAGGGCAGGCTTCGGGAACTCCAACAAGTTTGGTTTGCTGTATCAGGGCGTAAACCAGATGCCATTTGTCATCTGGCAGTCGATTGAATCCAGAGCCATATGTATAAGCAAGCCCAGACCCAAAAAGCGTATAAATTCGGGCTTCGGCAAAAAGCAAAGGACAAGGTAAACTGCAATCGCAGCAAAGCGGTGTAGTGGATGAAAATTGATACTACAACGCGCCGCGTCATAAACTGGATTAGCAAGCAGATGATCAATATCAACAATCATGGTCAATACCAATAAAAAATAGACACGCTTCCAGTCTGAACGAAAAAAGACCGCGACAATAATCGCCGGAACAATAAAATGGTAAGCAATATGTAATATAACCCATCCCCCCTGTTTTTATATATTTTTGCGTAGTTAGTCTGTATTGAAGAACGAAACACAGACT
>JALVDQ010000405.1 GCA_027008885.1 Thiotrichaceae bacterium
TTACAGCAACGCACCGAAGCGTTGAGGGGGTATCTTTGACTACGAAAACAACAAGGAATTACTGGAAGAAACCGTCCGCGAGCTGGAAGATTCCGACATCTGGAGCGATCCTGAAAAGGCAACGCGCCTGGGCAAAGAACGTACCAGGCTGGAAAGAATCGTGCTGGTGATTGATCGTGTCAGCAGGCAACTGGCTGATGCCAAAGACCTGCTGGAAATGGCAGAGATGGAAAATGACCAGGAAACGGTGGATGCGGTTATTGCTGACGTTGCTGAAGCAGCCAGGGGCGTAGAAAAGCTTGAATTTGCGCGGATGTTTCCAGGCGAAACCGATCATTGCAATGCCTTTCTGGATATTCAGTCCGGTTCAGGCGGCACAGAGGCACAGGACTGGGCTGAAATGGTGCTACGCATGTATCTTCGCTGGGGGGAAGCAAAGGGCTTTAAAACCGAGTTAATGGAAGCTTCGGCAGGTGATGTTGCCGGCATCAAATCAGCCACGATTCGCTTTGAAGGTGAATATGCCTTTGGCTGGTTGCGTACTGAAATTGGCGTGCATCGTCTGGTGCGCAAATCACCGTTTGATTCAGGTGGTCGTCGGCATACCTCATTTTGTGCGGTTTTTGTTTCTCCTGAAATTGATGATGATATCGAGATAGAAATTGATCCATCCGATGTGCGCGTAGATGTTTACCGTGCCTCAGGTGCAGGTGGTCAGCATGTAAACAAAACTGAATCGGCAGTGCGCCTGACCCATCTGCCCACCAATACCGTGGTGCAATGTCAAAATGGTCGTTCGCAGCATCAAAACAAGGCAACCGCCATGAAACAGCTAAAAGCAAAACTGTATGAGCTGGAAATGCAGGCGCGCAATGCCGAAAATCAGGAGCTTGAAGATAGCAAGTCAGATATTGGCTGGGGCAGTCAGATACGCTCTTATGTGCTGGATGCCTCACGCATTAAAGACTTGCGCACAGGCGTTGAAACCGGCAATACACAAGCGGTTCTGGATGGTTCTCTGGATCAGTTTATCACCGCAAGCTTAAAAGCAGGATTATAAAAGTCGAAGGGCTTAAACTTACAACACAAAGTAAAAATAGAGTAAAACGAGAATGAGCGAAGAAAACGCAACACAAACAACAAGTGAACTTGATGAAAACCAGTTAATCACGCTACGCCGCGAAAAATTAGGCGAATTGCGCGAAGCAGGGGTGGCTTTCCCGAATACCTTCAAACGCGAGTTTTATGCCGATGACTTGCAACAGCAATATGCCGACAAAGACAAACCCTGGTTTGAAGAAAATGAAGTGCGCGTCACTGTTGCCGGGCGCATGATGCTCAAGCGTATTATGGGCAAGGCGAGTTTTGCCACGATTTCTGATATGTCGGGTCGCATCCAGATTTATGTGCAGAAAAACAAACTTGGTGATGACGTTTATGAGGCTTTTAAAGGCTGGGATATTGGCGACATAATGGGCGTTGAGGGGGTACTCTTTAAAACCAATAAAGGCGAGCTATCGGTAAAGGCAGAAAAAATTCAGCTTTTAACCAAATCACTTCGTCCACTGCCAGAAAAATTCCACGGTTTAAGTGATCAGGAATTACGCTATCGACAGCGTTATCTCGACCTGATAATGAGCGAAGAATCACGCAAAATCTTTAAAATGCGCTCAAAAATCGTCAGCTATATTCGCAACTTCTTTGAAGAACGCAACTTTATGGAAGTCGAAACACCCATGTTGCAGGTAATTCCAGGGGGAGCAAGCGCGCGCCCGTTTGAAACACACCACAATGCTTTAGATATTGATATGTATATGCGCATTGCACCAGAGCTTTACCTCAAGCGTCTGGTTGTGGGTGGTTTTGAACGTGTCTTTGAAATCAAC
>JALVDQ010000406.1 GCA_027008885.1 Thiotrichaceae bacterium
CACCAACAACCCTACGCAACTTTGCAAAAATATGTGAAAAACAGGGGGGATGGGTATTTCTGAGGACAGAAGACAGAGGACAGCAACATAGCCCGTATGAAGCCTTGCGGAATACGGGGACAAGTTGTAGTGTTGCTTGCGCATGGCTACACCAACCCTACGCAACTCAACGCTGACTACGCAAAAATATGTAAAAAAAGGGGGGGATGGGTAGGTAAAAGATTTCCCCTCTTAGGAGTTAAGCTCGGCTTTGCACTCGGCAATATATTTCTTTATTTGCTCGTAGGTTTTGGTGCCGGGTAGTCCTTTGGCGTTCAGTTCGTCAAGATAGGCTTTGGTGGCGCGCTTGCCAGCTTCTTCCCATTTGGGTTTTTCTGCGGGGTCAATTTGGTGGATAGTCCCTGTTTTCCTGATGATGGGGAGTGCGTCTGCATCGCCCTTGTCGTATCCTTCGCCAGCGATAAGTGCCCATTTCATGCCGGAGTTTTCATCAATGGCTTTTTTTAAATCAGCAGGTAGATTTTCGTAAGTCTGTTTGTTCATGGTGGCAACAAATGCCAGTGAATAAAAACCAAATTCGGTATAGTGTTTGGCGACTTCATAGGCTCTAAAACCGGCGACTGCTTCCCACGGGAGCATAAATCCGTCAATAGTGCCATGCTGCATGGATTCGTAGATGCGTGGTGCTGGCATACCGATGGGTTCTGCACCCAGTTCTTTTAGCAATTTGCCGATGACGGCAGTAGGACGGCGGATTTTCAGCCCCTTCAAGTCAGCCAGAGTGGTTACTGCCTTGTCTTTGGTGCCGAGATGACCCAAACCGTGCGTGTGCACATAGAGTACATGAGTTTCTTCATACTCCTTGTCGAGTGCGCCGCTGTCATAGAGCTTCTGAAAAGCACAGGAGCCTGTTTTGGCATTATCAAAAAGACCTGGCAGTTCAATTATCTGGCTTAGTGGAAAGCGCTTGGCGGTATAGCCCTGGACGGTCCAGGCAATATCGGTAATGCCGTTTTTGGCGTTGTCATAACCCGCAGGTGCCTTGCCCAATGTTTGTGCGGGAAAAATACTGATGTTTAGTTTTCCGCCGGATGCCTGCGTTACGCTGTCCGCCCAGTCCTTGAAAAGGGTTTTGTTTTGCCATGAACTGGCTGGCATAAAATGGGCGTATTTTAGATTAATCGTTTTCGCTGATTGCTCTGTTTTGACTTCTGCCGTGTTATTTTTTGTGCTTTTTTCAGTGCGTTCCTTGTCTCCACATGAAACAACTAAAGAAAGTAATAACAGTGGGGCTATTAATTTAAGATTTTTGGTAAAACAGGGCATTTTCCAGATCCTCAGTAGATGATTTTGCTTGCAGCAATTTTATACTCAAGTTTCGGAGTTCAAAAATAGCCGCAAAAACACAATATATAGCTGATAATTAAAAGAAAAATGATCTCTGATAAGGTGTAATATGTAAATATTGACATCAATATAAACCAAACCAGGGATCATTATGAATCCTGCCACAAAATTAACCGAATTACCAAACCTAACTGCTGATATTCTTGCTGATCCACAGATACCCGTCGATAATCTACTGGTGGCAGAAGACAGAAGACAGTACCGTAGCCCGTATGAAGCCTTGCGGAATACGGGAAACGCGGGCTACATGGGTTGTTGTTCACTGCTCCCGTGTTTCGTTCCTCAATACACTACGCAAAAATATATAAAAAACAGGGGGATGGGTGGCAGAGACAGAGAGAGAATGTAGGGTTGGTGGAGTTTTCAGGATGGCATTTGGTGAGCTTCCTGCGAATCATTATTCAACAATATCAACCAGTGTGCCTAAAGGTACCTGTTCAAACAGGTCAATAACAGCACTGTTTTTCATGCGAATGCAA
>JALVDQ010000407.1 GCA_027008885.1 Thiotrichaceae bacterium
TCATCTCGGCTGATAATTTCCAGCTTGTTTTCCACGCCTGAATCTGTCCTGTCAACGGCATAAATGTCTTGTTGTTCATCCTGGATATTAAACACCATCCAGCCTTTATTGGTTTGGAGTATGGCTTTGATTCTTGCCTGTTTAAATTGATCGAAAAACCGCATGAGTTTATCAAAATTAAAAATAGCTTCCTGTGAGAATTTCCATCCGTGGGCTTGATAACCGTCGCGGTTGGCTTTGACTGTTTTTGTCTTGTTGATCTGGTGAAAATCCGGAAATTGGGCATTGCGTTTAGTGCCGGCTTGATAATCAAGCAAAGCCGCATCTAAACGCCCAAATTGTGTTTCAATAATTTTTTGTTTGGCAGGGTGTAGTGCTTTGGCAAAATCATAAAAACGCGCCATTGTGTTGCTGTCGCACAAGTCGCTTTTATTAGCGACTAAAATATCAGCCAGTGCAATCTGATCAATAAAATTTTCATGGGTGGTGTAACGCTCATCATCCAAATTTCGCGGGTCGATCAGGCAAATAGTGGCTTTAAGCGATAAAACCTGTTTAAAATACTGCCCTTGCAAGGTATCTAAAACCCGCTTTGGATGACCCAATCCCGAGGGTTCAATTAATAAACGCTGCGGCTTGGTGGCTGACAAAATACGGTTAACCGCAACTTCCAAAGGCGCACCCGCAGCACAACACATACAGCCACCCGGGATTTCTTTCACTTCGATTCCCCTGGCTTTGTAGATTGCGCCGTCAATTCCAATACTGCCAAATTCATTTACAAGAACTGACCATTTTTCATTAGCCGGTTTTTGTGACATTAAATGCAAAATGGCGCTGGTTTTGCCAACGCCTAAAAAGCCAGTCACCAGACTGGTGGGGATATTATTGAGTTTGTTTTTATTCGATGGCATAGATACTATTGTATACCTAATACTCGTTATTTATATCAGCTACAATGCATTTATCACTCTAAATTCTAAATCAGGTAAAAGATGAGTACACGATACCAGCAAGTTGCTGATTATATTCGCAGTCAAATAGCTTCTGGTCTATTGCAAGCGGGTGAGCGTGTGCCTTCAGTGCGCCAGTGTTCCCGTGATATGGGTGTTAGTATTTCCACGGTGATTCGTGGTTATGAGCTATTGCAAGATCAAATGCTGATTGAGCCACGTCCGCAGTCTGGCTTTTATGTGCGAACCCCGTTTGAACGCTGTCAGCCACCAGAGATTAGCAAACCTGAACTCAAGCCCGCTGAGGTTACGCTGGATGCTTTAGCCGTGCAGCTTTTGCAAAGCACCCAGAATAAATCCGTAATCCAACTTGGTACGGCACTGTCACAAACGGACGTGCCCTCGGTTAAGCAGATCAAACGGATTATGAGTAAGGTCATTCGCGAAGATACAAGTAATCATATTGCAGAGTATGATCCGCCGCCGGGGAATAAAAACCTGCGTCGTCAAATTGCCCGCCGCATGATTAATGCTGGCGTAACACTTCACCCTGATGAAATTGTCATCACCACAGGCTGTCAGGAGGCAATGACGCTTTGTTTACGCGCGGTAACAAAGCCAGGTGATACCGTTGTTGTCGAGTCTCCCAGTTATTATGGTACGCTCAAAGCCATCGAGTCGCTGGGCTTAAAGGCGCTGGAAATCCCCACTGATGCTGAAAATGGCATGAGCCTAGCGGCGCTGGAACTAGCTATTCGTGAATGGACAGTGACAGCCTGCATTTTAACGCCAAATTTCAGCAACCCGCTGGGGTATTGCATGACTGATAGCGACAAGAAAAAACTGCGCCAGCTCTTAAAACAGGCGGATATTGCGATTATTGAAGATGATATTTATGCCGAACTCGTTTACGGAACACAACGCCCCAAAG
>JALVDQ010000408.1 GCA_027008885.1 Thiotrichaceae bacterium
CTAGATCTTCGTAATCATCCAGTATTTCATCAATAGTCATCCCCGAACTTAGTAGCTCCAGTATATTTTCAACAGGGTATCTCATACCTCGTATGACAGGCTTTCCATGGCATATTGATGGATCAATAATAATTCTATTTTGGGTAGACACAAATTTCTCCTTTAAAACACAAATAATAGCATAAGATATATATGTCGATTTTGATATGTTTTTGCGTAGCTCCTTGTAGTCAGACTGTGTTGAGAAACGGGAACGAGTTTGAAAATATATAAAAAACACGGGGGGTGGGTGGTAGAAGATAGAAGCCAGCATGTAGGGTTGGTTGCGCATGGCTACACCAACCCTACGCAGCTTTGCTAAAGAGGGGAGCTTTATTTAGTGCCCTCACTGGTTTTTAAGGTATCTCACCCTAATCCGCAATAAAACCAGCAATAAAAACAGTATATCAATGCTTCCTGATTTGCTTGTTTCCTTTGTTTTCTTTTTGCTTTTGATAATGGCTATGATATTTCCCCATGCGGTATCACCGTTTGAGTCCATGATTTGGTATTTAAAACTGTCGGTACCTGAAAATTCTGCATCTGCTTCATAGACCAGGCGATTATTTGAAATAAAGACTGAGCCGTGCGCCGGGTTGTTCACATCATAAATTTTTAATCCACTGCCTTTGTCATTTGCAAGTGCGTTAATTACAGCTGTATTTCCAGCCTCAAGGTGGATTGAATCGGTATTTGCCTTTAATTCATATTTGTTGCTGGATTCTTCGTAGAGGGCAAGTAGCCCATCTGCGTACTGGTGAGAAAGCTGGGTGTAAAAGGAACTACTGGCGCCAATCGAGCTGTCATAAACGACAGGGGCAACGGATGGAGTAAAAACGATGGCTTTTGCTCCAAGTTTATTGATATTAAGGATGATTGCTTTTAAATTATCAAGGTACTCATCGGCAGGCATTTTGTTCCAGTAATCGTTTGTTCCGAGGATAACCCAGACATAATCCGGCTTTGGCTGAAGTGATGACGGCAGGTCTCGACTGAAGTAATGAAGCACATCTGCACTGGTTCTGCCACCGACACTTTTATTGATAATATCTGCTGCATCCAGCCTGTTTGCAATATGCGCAACCAGTGTCTCATTGTCAAACCAGCTATCTCCAATAAATGCGTGAACTTTCCCGCGTAACTCGCTATTTTTCAAGTGTTTTATGGCATAGTCTCCTATTGCCTTATAGCCTGCGTAATTGGGATGGGAGTCATCCCGATAAAAATTCCAGACATGGTTGCCATCTTCTATATTTGCCTCAAGTGGATTTTCCAGCAGAACACGATTGCCTGAAACTGCCTTGACCTGTGCAAGATAAAAATCTCCTGAAACGGCTTGATAAACAATCAACTCGGAGGAATGCAGAAGATAGCCATCATTTAATGACAAATATGTTTGTCCCTTTTTTGCAGTTTGATTCAGGTAGAAATCCACAAATCCACTGTTTTCGGCGTAAGTCATTGGCTCACCATTTAACAAGCCATAGTGCATTGTGACCAGCTCAAAATCAAGGACTTGTCTGGCGGCGGTATTTGCAGAGGCAAAGACAGGAAAGCTGCAAAAAAATATAGCCAGTGAAAAATAAAGGATTAATCGTTTTCTTGCGAGTGTTAAAGTGGGCATTGGAATGACCATGTTCAGGAAAAAACGGCAGACAGTATCAACCTGAACAAAAGTAGAGTATTGATTAAAACGATGGAAGCGATTGAAATTTGGATAAGCTGTATTTTTTCCAAATTCGGCTTTTCCGCGGTAGACTCCTGTTCCCGTTAAATTTAATTTTGCTTGGGTACTTATCACCTTATCCTGTTTCTGCAAAAAAGTATTAAAAACAG
>JALVDQ010000409.1 GCA_027008885.1 Thiotrichaceae bacterium
AGTTGCACCATTTCTGGTGCTTGCACCGCTGTTGCTCACGCTATTTTTTTTACCACCGATTGTGCATAGTGGCTTTTATGTCAGTTTTGTTGATGCCTTTACCATTACCGGGCTGATCGCTCTTTCTACCTTTTTTCTGATGTTGCTGGGGCTTGATTGCGCCAGTGCTTTTGGTGGCATGGGGAGTTCACGCGAAGCCTTTATTGCGGCTCTGGTTGAACCAGCAATGGTGCTAACGATCTTTAGTGTTTCCATGATGGCAGGTGATCTTGGAGTGGGTCAGGCAGGTATTAATCTGGCGGCACATTTTCCGCGTGATCATATCGCCAGCTTTTTGTTTGCCGCCATCAGCTTTTATATTCTTCTGATTGCAGAAAATGGGCGCATTCCGGTTGATAACCCGGAAACCCATCTGGAACTGACTATGGTACACGAAGCCATGATTCTGGATTTAACAGGTGTTTATCTGGCGATTATCGAACTCGCGACTTCAATCAAATTTGTTATTTTTGCCTCTTTATTTGCGTCACTTTTTCTACCATTTGGTCTGCAATTTTCAGCACCTGTTGCCATTTTACTCTTTTGTCTAAAACTGTTTCTGATTGCAGCCAGTGTCGCGCTTATTGAAGTCAATACCGCAAAACTCAGATTATTTAAAGTGCCTAATCTGCTGGGTGTTGCAATTATTTTTGCCTTTTTATCCTTGATTACCTTTTATGTGCTGGGAGCCTAACACAATATGATTGATCTCTTTATCGGGCTATTTCTTGCTACCCTGATTGTCGAGTTATTCGCCTCAAGACTCTACCAGCTTATTTTCTGGTATTCTGCAAATTCACTCTTTCTTGGCTTGCTGGCACTCTGGATGGGGAGACAACTGAATGATAACGCCATGTTGATTACCGGAATCCTGACCATTTTGCTAAAAGCCATTAGTATTCCCTTTCTGCTTAGGTTTCTGGCGCAAAAACATCAATTTTCACGCCAGATAAAGTCAGAGATCAAGCTTCATTATGCGATTATCCTGATTCCGGTTATTCTGGTATTTACCTTCTATTTGGCAGAACCTTTAAGTCACAAGATCGGGACTAACGCTAATTATGTTGCGATTAGCATCTCATCCCTGTTTCTTTCCTTGTTAATGATGGTGCAACATAAGGGGATTGCACCAAAAATTATTGGTTTTCTCAGCCTTGAAAACACGCTTTTTTTACTTGGCATGACAGCAACAGAGGGTATGCCGATGCTGGTTGAACTGGGTATTTTCTTTGATTTATTAATGGCAATCGTGGTGATTAACCTCCTGTTTCACAAGGAGGATAGCGAATAATGATGTTATTTATGCTACTGCTGCCAGCGATTGTCATGTTTGCCGTCAGTTTTATTAAAAACAAACAGGCAAAATGGCTTTTACCGATTAGCTCCATTTTTATACTGCTGCCTATTATTCAGCTTTTTTTACTTGATAAGCCCTATCTTTTTGCAAACGACTATCTGCTTGCTGACAAGCTGAATACTTTTATCTTGCTGGTTTCATCCATTGTTGGCATCGGCGTTACCCTCGCGCTGCTAACACTTTCCAGGCGTGTGAGCATCAGCAAACGTGCTTACCGCCGCTTTTATCGCTCATTCGCTATTTTCTGGGTGGGGCTAATCCTTTCAATACTTTCCAATCATATGGGGGTTTACTGGATTGGTCTTGAGCTTGCGACACTCGCAACGGTGTATATGATTAAAACCAATAATACCCCGGCAGCTCGCAAGGAAGCATGGAATTATATGATTGTCGGGGCTATTTCGGTTTCATTAATTTTATTTGGCATTATTCTTATGTATGCCAGCGCCAAACCTGCACTGGCAGAACAGGCAATGCGTTTTGATCTGTTGATCTTTGAAGCAGAAAGAATCCCTTCGCCTTTTTTGTTTGAAATTGGTTTTTCCATAGCCACCATTGGCATGTTTGTGAAAATGGGTTTTTTCCCCATGAGTTTATGGCTACCCAATATTGAGCGGGCATCATTCTATCCAGTTGCAGCACTGTTTAGTGGAATACTTGAAAGTGCCGTAATTATCGGCTTTTTCCGCCTGAGCAAAATTATGATGCTGGTAAATTATACCCACCTGTTCTGGTTTGTATTCATTTACGCACTGTTAACCATTTTTATTGTTTCTCTTCTGATTTTTAAAGCCAAAGATTTTATGCGCCTATTTTCACTCTCAGGGATAGAACACATGGCACTGATTGTTATCTTCTGGGTCTCTGGCGGAACCTTTGCGGCACTGTTACACCTTGGTGCTCATGCCTTCTTAAAGCCCGCCCTGTTTTTATCAACGGGTGTACTCGAATCGGGCGGACGCTATCAATTTGCAGGCACACTCAAAGGCTATACGGGTGCAAAAGCCAAACTCTTCGCACTCATGGTCTCATTACTGCTGCTGGGCGTTATTTCGGTTCCACCCAGCCCGATGTTTTTTAGTGAGCTGTCCGGCTTTGCCTCTATGCTGGAAACGGCTCAGCAAAGCCATTATATGCTTGCAATGATAGGCGCTATAGTGCTACTGCTTATTTTTCTTTCCATTATTTTTTATCGTTTTATTAATATCTTTCAATCCATGAAATACGAAGGTGAGGCTCAAGTCAAAACGGTTTATGTTAATGAATTATTGGTACTTATTATCTTTGCCGCATCTTTGTTGCTGTTGCTTACACCGCTTTCCCTTGATTATTTGAGGAGTATCCAATGAGATTGATCGCACGATACGCAAGGCAACGGGCAACAGATTTTGAAATCATTACGGTATGGGATCAAAAAACAGAAATTGAACAGCTTTCATTACAGCAGCCGTCAATAAAAACACTCAGCAAAACACATCCCGCTGCGCTCTGGTTTGAACGTAAAATGCATGATGATTTTGGCATTATTATCGAAGATGCCTTTGATAACCGACCTTTGGTACAGCAGGAACGCTTTCCAGACAAGATTCACCCCATGCTGAAATCATTCCAGCAAAGCGAGCTGGAGGAAGCTCCCTTTAAACCCTATAAATACGAAACAATCAGGGGCGATGGTGTGTTTGAAGTCTCTGTCGGTCCCATTCATGCCGGCATTATTGAGCCAGGACATTTTCATTTCTCGCAGGCAGGCGAAGATATACTGCATCAGGAAGTCAGGCACTTTTACAAATATCGGGGCATTGAAAAAATGCTCGAAGGTAAAAGTCTGTCCCAGGCAAAGTCAATTATTTCAAGAATCAGTGGCAATGAAAGTATCGCTTATCAATTAGCATGGCGGGATATTCAACTGCAAGCCAGTGGTAATGAGTTAGCTCAAAACAGTCAGAAATATCATGCCATGTTGCTGGAAATGGAACGCATCGCACACCATTTGACTGATCTTGGATTCATTCCTAATGACGCGGGTTTTGGTGCGGCATTAGCCTTCTGTTCAAAACTGGCAGAAGATACCAGACGGCAACTGAAACGACTTTGTGGGCATCGTTTTGGTTTTGATGCCGTTGATTTTGAGGCGCACACGCTGGATTTAGAAGGTTTTGATTCTTTTCTTGATTTACTCGAAAAGGAAATTGCATTTTTTGAAAGCTGGATTTTGGGTATTCCATCGTTACTGGACAGATTTGATACCACGGGCATCTTAAAGCACTATCAGGCACTTAAATATGATGTAGTTGGCGTTATGGCGCGTGCTTCCGGGGTAGCGACAGATCGCAGGGATACGCCGTTCTATCAGGAACACGGCTTTAGCATAGAAACACAGGAGGGGGGTGATGTCAGCGCCCGTTTCAAACTACGCATTAATGAAGTTAAGCAGTCGATAGCCCTAATCAGAAAGCTGAAGGTATCGCAAGTGGATAAAATTACACTCTCTGATACAAAAGACGGGGATTACTGTGCCTATGCTGAAAGCTCCATTGGTGAACTGTTTATGTCTATTAAACTCAAAAACGGGCTAATCAATCGTTTTTATGTGCGAGACCCCAGCTTTATCAACTGGCAAGCACTACATCTTATGATGCCTGGCAATATTATTGCTGACTTTCCCCTTATCAATAAAAGCTGTGACCTTAGTTATGCAGGGAATGACCTATGATTCGATTCTGGAATAAACGCATCAAGACGGGCATCCTGACAGAAAATACCGAACTGGATCAGGAACTCAAGGCAATCCGAAAAGAAATAAAAAGCCTGATAAACAAACGTTTCGCAGGAAGCCTGGCAATCCGTATGGTTGATAGTGGCAGTTGTAATGCCTGTGAAGCCGAGTGTAATGCACTCTCAAACCCCTATTATAATCTGGACAGGCTCGGCATTTATTTTGTCGCAAGCCCCAGACATGCAGATGTAATGCTATTAAGTGGCGTAATGACGTTTAATATGACACCTCATGTGCTCAATGCCTATAAACAAACACCCGAGCCAAAATGGGTAATCGCGCTTGGAGACTGCCCGCTTGCACAAGCTCCCTTTTCTCCGGGTTTTGCAATCAAGGCACCAGCCGATCAATATTTGCCAGTTACGCATCACATCCCCGGTTGCCCGCCAGAGCCATTAGCAATTATTCGTGGTTTACTGGATTTTTTGAAAAAACTGTAGTCTGCGGAAGGCAGGTTATTTACTCAATGCGTAGTGCCACGATGTTGTCGGATTACGCCTGGGAGCCTGCCTGAGAACTAGAAATTGACTGCAAATCCCACAATCATAATAATCTGAGCTTATCAAGTTCGTTAAATAGAGCAACTATACTGCAGCCTTCAATTAGTGATTGAAGGCTGCAGTATACGACCCACAAAGCAGCCCTTGATAAACTCTTGATACTTCAGTTTCAGATTTTTGATGAAAAATCAGTTATTGGAGGTTGAGGTATATTCGCCTCTCTTGATAAGCTCACCTTATAACAATTCTGGAATTTTCGTTTCAATCCCAGTTCTCAGACAGGCTCCTGGGCTAATCCAACCAGCAAAACACGGGCTTGAGCCGCTACCTGTTTAATTTTTATAAATAATAACTTTTAACATGATATTTTAACTGCTTAAGCGTAGAATCCTCCAAAAAAATTTTGTTGGAGTCCCAATGAATATAAAATCATGCAAAACATTATCGGGCTTTTCCTTGAATATACGAGGCGCTACTCATCAAGGCAAACTTGTACTTGGCACGCTTGTTTTATGTTGTAGTACCCAGGCATTTTCTGATTTAGCCACTGCTGATAGCACTCCGGTATCCCCGGTTCCAACAGAAAAAAAACAGGAAAATACATCCAAAAGTTTATTGCAGCGTTTGCTGGATAGCTATGAAGAATCATCAAAGACCGATGAAACATTAAAATATTTGCTTGATGCCAAGATGTATCTAAGCACAGCAGAGCATGATCTACTCGTGAGTCAGGACAAGGAAAGTGCACAAACCGATATTCAAAATTCATTGTCCTATTTACAGCAAGCTGAAAAAATAGCCAAACCGGAAATTAAAGACAAAATAGCAAAACTACATTCAGCCATGCAAAAGCTGAAGGATAAAACAACAAACAAAAAAGAATTGGGGCTGGATAATGACGTTGCCCGGTTATTAAATACCTCTGAAACTAATCTGGGCAAGGCAAAAGAGCAGGCGAGCGCACCTGTCAAGATTCAGATCGAAGCACTTATTCTGAGAATCCGGCAGTTACGCCAGCAGATCGAACATGAGAATCTAAGGGCGGATTATGAATCTGCCATGAAAACACTTGCTGATATCATCAAAAGCCTTAACTGACACTTATATCCATGAAACTAAAACGTTTTCGCAAAGTAACAAAAACAGTGGGGAGTTTGTGTCTTCTTTTTTCGGTGATTTTTATTCCGCCCATTATCGTATCATTGATTTACAATGATGGCGTTCTGCCCGAATTTTTTGACTCATTATTGCTTACATTCGCCCTTGGACTGATTTTATGGCTACCGTTTAGAACAAAAAGGGTTGAACTGTATCGACGCGACGGCTTTCTGATCATTGTTCTGGTATGGCTGGCATTGAGCTTTATATCATCCATTCCGTTTGATTTAATTTTGCATACCTCGGTGATTGATTCATTATTTGAAGCCGTTTCAGGTGTGACAACCACTGGCGCAACCGTATTATCCGGTCTGGATGATATGCCACCCTCACTGCTTTTTTATCGCCAGGAATTACAGTGGTTTGGCGGAATGGGCTTGATCGTGCTGGCAGTTGCCGTGATTCCCCAATTGGGCATTGGTGGTATGTCAATCTATAAGGCGGAAGTCCCTGGTGTCATGAAAGAAGAAAAACTCACTCCCCGCCTGAGCCAGACAGCATCACTCTTGTGGAAAATGTATCTGGGGATAACGATTGCCTGCGCCACAGCCTACTGGCTTGCAGGAATGAGCCTTTATGATGCAATCTCGCATAGCCTGGCAACCGTTTCAACGGGGGGTTTCTCAACTCACGATCAAAGCCTGAACTACTTTCATAGCCCGCTCATTCAGCTCATTGCCATTACCTTTATGCTACTGGGTGCGATTAACTTTTCGATACATTTTATGGTCTTAAAAAATAAAACCCCAAAATTCTATTTTAAGGATGAAGAGGTACTATTGTTTCTGGGAGTCGTAATGCTTGCGATTGCAACCATATTTTTTACCTTGCAAACAGTGAATTATTTTCACTATATCTTCAAAGACCTGCTGGACACTGCCTTTACCGTCGTTTCGATGATCACCAGTACCGGCTTTGTAACGGTTGATTATTCTTACTGGCCGCTGTTTATTCCCTTCTTTTTAATACTGATCGGTTTTGTCGGGGGCTGTGGCGGTTCAACCGCTGGCGGCATGAAAGTTATGCGAATCCTGATCTTGATCAAACTGGTCAAGCGTGAAATGTATCGTTTACTGCATCCCAAAGGGGTTTTTCATATCCGTTTAAACGGACACAACAAGATCGCCAGCCGAACCCTGCAATCAGTCTTTGGATTTTTTGCGCTTTATGTCGGCTCTTTTGTCGTTTTGCTACTGCTGATGATGGCAGACGGAGTTGATCAGGTCACCGCCTTTTCGGCTATCGCCACCTGCATGAATAACATGGGACCGGGTTTGGGTGATGTCACCTCATCCTTTGCGGGTCTGGATGATCCCGCCAAAATAATATCTGTCGCATCCATGTTACTGGGACGACTCGAAGTGGTATCAGTGCTGGTACTATTAAGCCCGGAATACTGGCGCGCGTAATAGTGCCTGAAACCTTAAATATGTACTGATACCCATCCCCCCTGTTTTTTATATATTTTTGTGTGACACAGTTGAGAAACAAATACAGGAGCAGTGCTTAAACAATGTGCCATGCCGCGTTTCGTATCCTCAACGCAGTCAGTCAGGTAGGGTTGCTGTAGCCATGCGAAAGCAAGCATAAAAGCACGATGTTGGTCGGTTGCGTAAACTTCACCGACCCTACGGTACTACATCTGCCTTCGCCCTCAGTCTTCTGTCTTCTGTCTTCTGTCTTCTGTCTTCTGTCTTCTGTCTTCTGTCTTCTGTCTTCTGTCTTCTGTCTTCTGTCTTCTGTCTTCTGTCTTCTGTCTTCTGTCTTCTGTCT
>JALVDQ010000410.1 GCA_027008885.1 Thiotrichaceae bacterium
TTCAGCAGGAAATTAAAAGTACGCAAATTTCTAAAAAATATTATTTTGGCGTACAGGCTCCGCTTGGTTTAGGTGGCTATTCTCAGACAGGCTCCTAGGGGATGGGTATGGCAGAGGACAGAGGGCAGAGTCTTGTCGGGTTAGCCTAAGCGTAACCCGACAAGAGCGTGGCACGCAAAAATATATAAAAAACAGGGGGGATGGGTAGCAGAGGTCTGGGGAGCGCTTCCCTGCGCTACTGATCTATATTTTCAGACAGGTTCTAAGAGTTGCTTCAGCTTGATATTTTCTCTTTGCAGCATTTCATCCAGAAGATGCTTCTGAATAGATACATCCAGCAGATATTCACCACTGTCGGAAATTTTCTCGCTGATTATTGCCTTATTTTCATACAGGTTGGCACGCAAACGAGCCAGGGCTGGAGCCAGGCGCAGCTTTCCTTTATACACATTTTTTGAAAAAATACTGGAAAGCTTTTTATAAAGAATTTGCAGACCCTCGCCTGTAAGGGAAGAAAGCCAAACCCTGGCGGGCAGATCATTGTGTTCTTCTTCCAAATGGGCAGACTGTTGCGTCAAGTCTATTTTATTCATGATCTCGATTTGCGGTACGTTTTCAGCTCCCAGCTCGCGTATCACATTATTTACCTGATCACGATAGAAATCGCGCTGTTCATCATTGCTGTCAATGACATGCAGAATCAGGTCAGCCTCAATGGTTTCCTGCAAGGTTGCCCGAAACGCTGCAACCAGATCATGTGGCAAATCCCGTATAAATCCAACCGTATCGACCAATACTATGGATTGCTGATCAGGCAGATTGACGCGCCGCAGGGTGGGATCCAGGGTTGCAAATAACTGATCTGCTGCAAATACTTCTGATCCTGTAATTTTATTGAACAGGGTTGATTTTCCGGCATTGGTATAACCTACCAGAGAAACGCTGGGTATGCGTGTTTTCTGGCGCAGTTGCCTGCCCTGTTCACGCTGCTTGGTGACTTTTTCAAGGCGCTTGTTGATTTGTTTGATGCGAATGCCTATTAAGCGGCGGTCGGTTTCTAGCTGGGTTTCACCCGGACCACGCATACCAATACCACCTTTTTGGCGCTCAAGGTGCGTCCAGCCACGCACAAGCCGCGTAGACATGTGCTTTAGCTGTGCCAGTTCGACCTGAAGCTTGCCTTCATGTGAGTGCGCGCGTTGCGCAAAAATATCGAGTATCAGGGCGGTACGATCAAGAACACGGCATTCTATATATTTTTCAAGATTACGTTCCTGGGCTGGCGAAAGGGCATGATCAAAGATTACGACGTCTGCATTATTTTGAATTACTGCTGCCTTGATCTCTTCTGCTTTTCCAGTACCCACAAAAAAATGTGGATCAGGCGCATACCTTGAACCAGTGATAATGACTGAATTAATTGCGCCTGCTGATTTTACAAGCTCTTTAAATTCATGCTCATCCTGAACATCTTTATTTTTTCCGAAATTTATTTGTACTAATACAGCGCGCTCAATCAGAGCCTCACCCTGACTGAGCTTGTCAAATAATTCCAATTGTAAGCCTCTCTAAATACAATTTAGAGAAAACCCTTCTCTATTTTTTTACTTTTAATCTTCGTCTTCAATTGTCAGTTTAATAGGTCTTGCTGGTACAATGGTTGAAATCGCATGTTTGTAGACGAGCTGACTCACTGTACTGCCTAGCAGCACGACAAACTGATCAAACGACTCAACATGACCCTGCAATTTAATACCATTGACAAGGTAGATTGCGACGGGGATTCGCTCTTTTCGTAAAGCATTTAGAAAGGGTTCTTGTAGCATATGCCCTTTTGACATGATTAACTCCTGGTTTATTATTGGGTTGTGGTTATTAATATTTTATTAAGTGAGCAGTTGGGGGTTGGCTCAGCTGCATCCTTGCATTAGGTGAATAATAACAGGTTTACGCTAAAAGTAAAAAAGCAATTGTTTGTTTTGTGATCAGGGGTTATATTTCCAGACAAATTGCTACTATTTTCTCAGGAATCTTTCAGAAATTTCGTAATATCCGCAATGATTTTATCTAAATCGTATTCTTTTGCGTTATAGGTGTTTATATTTTTTTCAGAACGCATCCAGGTCATTTGTCGCTTTGCGAGTTGTCTGGTTGCTGTAATTGCCAGTTCCCGCATTTCCTCAAAACTTGTTTTACCATCCAGATAATCCCATATTTGCCGATAACCTACCGAACGCATTGAAGGCAAATCAGGGCTTAAATCGCCTCTTTCGTACAGTGTTTTTACTTCTTCTATAAAACCATGTTGAAGCATGCTATCGAAGCGTTTTGCAGCAAGATCACGAATCCAGTCCCTGCTTTCCGGTATCAATGCTATTTTAAATATACGGTAGGGGAGTGCCTGCATGGATGCTTTTTTTTGCAAATAAGTCAACGACTTGCCTGTTATTTTATAAACTTCCAGAGCGCGCTGTATACGCTGTTTATCATTTGGATGAATCCTTCCGGCAGAATCAGGATCAATTTCTTTCAACTGACTATGCAGATAAGCCCAGCCTTGTAACTCTGCCTGTTTTGATATTTCAGCTCTTATTTTTTGATTTGCTTCGGGCAAATCTGCCAGACCATATTCAAGCGCACGATAATAAAGCATGGTTCCACCGACAAGTACCGGGATTTTGCCCATTTTGCTAATTTCTTTAATTTCTTTTAGAGCATCTTTACGGAAACTTGCTGCTGAGTAGGGTTCTGCGGGATCAAGAAAGCTAATCAGCCGGTGAGGTGCTTTTGCAAGCTCCTTCTTGCCGGGTTTGGCTGTTCCAATATCCATACCCTTGTAGACTAATGCAGAATCGACACTGATTAATTCTATCGGGAAATGTTCCATTAATTTAATTGCCAGCCCCGTCTTGCCTGAAGCTGTAGGACCGATAATAAAAATTATTGGGGGTAATTTATTCATAAAAATCTGATGAACAATAAAAAAAGCCGCTTAATAGCGGCTTTTTTAAGGGATGGCGTAATAATTACCGGGTTTACAGACTTGCTGGTTTTATTATTACACCATTCTTTTAAGGTATTTTAGACTACAAAACACCCAACTTTTTTAAAGTATCAATAGTGAGACCGCCGGTAGGCAAACCATTCTGTCTCTGATATTTTTCCACGGCAATCATTGTGCCACGACCAATTGCACCGTCTATCGGTCCTCTATATACACCCGCATCCTTCAATGCTTGCTGAATGCGTTTATTGATGTCTGGACCCATATTTGTCTTACACAGGACTCTGCGCCATTCAAGACGTTCATCAGAAATTTTAGCACGCTTTTCTACAGTTTTATATTCTGCAGGAATTTTGGTTCTGATTTCTTCTGCTTCTGTTGCTACATTAGCAACTTTTATCATTCTTTTAACAGGCTCCACTTTTTCTTCTACAACTGAAGCCGGCTTTTCAACGACAAGTTTCTTGACTTTGGCAAATTTTGCAGGAATTTCTTTCAGACAAATCTGGTTACCTGTATAACGACCTTCTCCTGGAGTACCTGCTTCTCTCCATACAAAGAGTGGATCAGACACTTTCTTACTGATTGTCACCTTTTTGTATTCTGCGGGTATTTTTACCTTGTCAATAGTTGCATCACTAACAAGCTTGCTTACTTTCAGAGCTTTTGTTTCTGCAGGAACATCTACCAGATCAATTGCAGGTTCACTCTTTAATACGGTCTTCTTGATGATCTTGTATTTAGCAGGAACCTGTATCAAACACATAATTTCGCCAGTAGAGTTATCTATTTTTGAAATTGGTCCCTCACCTTTCTTCCATACAGCCTTTGCAGGTTCTACTTCGATTTTTTCTTCTACAGTCTCATATTCAGCTGGCTTATACACTTTTTTCTTGCTTGCCTGCTTAACTGTAACAACTTCTTCAACTTCTTCAAACTGGGCTGGCGCTACCTTGATTTCTTCAGATTCTTCCTTGACCAGGACTTCTTTTTGAGTCTGTTCATATTTTGCAGGTACAAAATACTCCTTAAAACACTGCCCGGGTTTTGCATTATCAAGGTCTACACCATTTGTTTTTGCAGCAGCAAGCAAGGCAGGGCTGGCAGGGATTCCTTTTCTACCTAGAGCAGTTACCCACATGGTAGATGCTGGAGATATTTCAACTTCTTCAATTTCCTGCTTAAATTTTGTTGGTAATACTTTTATTTTGGTAAAACCTTCTTTTATCAAGACAGGCTTTTCTGCTATATCAAATGTTGCAGGCTTTACTTCTACTTTTTCTGTTTCCGGTTTTACCAGCACCTTTTCTTTCTTGATTTCATATTTTGCGGGAACTATTACTTTTGCATAACACTCACCAGGTTTTGCATCAGGTAGTGTATTCGTTGCATCAATACGGTTTTGACTTTCGTTTGATGCCGCTGAAGCTTGAGGTGCCGGCAACAACATAGCCAACACGGCTACTGAGGCAAAACTTTTAATAAACATTTGAACTCCTTTAAATTCTGTTGTTTTTTATATAAGCTGAATCCGTGAAAATGATATGGATTCAGGCATAATTAACTGCTTCCAGAACTTACATCTAAAAGCCATTCGACAAGACATTATAGCGCAAGAAAAATGAATGTGCACTATACATGATAACAGGTGAATAACAGATGAATAAGCTCTTAATTATTACCTTTAATAATCAATTATATACTTGTTTGAATTGCCCACACACAGAGTGCCATCAAGATGCCCGGGAATATACCCAAAGCAAGAACAGCCAGACCGTTAACGCTCAATAAAACACTAAAGTCCCATTGATCTTTAACATTTACAAGAGCGGATTCTGTAGAATCCTGTTCATCAGGCTGATCAAAATACATTAATTTGATAGCTCTAAGATAATAGTAGGCACCGATAACCGACATAATCACGGAGAAAACGGCAAGCCATATAATATTTGCATTCACGACCGCTTTTATAACGGATAACTTTGCATAAAAGCCAACCGTTGGCGGAACCCCTGCCATAGAAAACAAAAACAGCATCATCATAAAGGCATACCACGGATTGCGCGAGCTTAAGCCCTTTAAATCCGATAACTGGTCGGCTTCGTATCCTTTACGGCTTAACAGGATAATAATTGCAAAGCCACCCATCGCTATAATGGCGTAGGTGATAATGTAAAACATTGAGGCAGCATAACCTGTCTGGCTGCCAGCGAGGATTCCCATCACAACAAAGCCCATGTGTGAAATGGTTGAGTAGGCAAGCATACGCTTTATATTGGTTTGTGCGATAGCGATAATATTACCCACTAACAGCGACAATGCTGCCAAAATCGCCAAGATTTGTTGCCAGCCCTGCACCATATCACCCAAGCCTTCCACCAATAGGCGAATAATCATGGCAAATGCAGCGATTTTTGGTGCTGTTCCCAGAAACATGGTGACAGAGGTTGGTGATCCATCATAAACATCAGGAACCCACATATGGAAAGGTACGATGCCGAGCTTAAAGCCCAGGCCAACAATCACAAATGAAAGCCCAAGCAATAAGCCAATATTTTGCATAACCGGATTTGTACTCATATAAGCCGCGATATGATTCAAATTAAGGCTTCCTGTGACACCGTAAACAATCGACATGCCATAGAGCAACATGCCTGAGGCAATCGCTCCGAGAACAAAGTATTTCATTGCCGCTTCTGATGCTTTTCCATCATCGCGCTTGAAAGCCACCATTGCATACATGGACAAGGACAGTAGCTCCAGTCCCAGATAGAGCAACAGCATGGTTTTAGCCGATACCATAATCATCATGCCCAATACGGCAAATAGCCCCAGGGTAAAATATTCCCCTTTATACATTGCATTGTTTTTCAGGTACTTTCTTGAATAAACAAAGATTCCAACCGTTATTAATAGAATGGATATTTTCAAAATTCGTGCCATTGGATCAAGCACAAACATTTCGCTAAAGGTTGTTACTTTTTCAGCGCTTGACAGCCCCAGTGTTTCAAAGATTCCACCAAGCCCCGGAAAACTGGCTATAACCAAAAACGCAGTAATCAGCAGTACCACCTGAGACAGAAGATAAGTAATAAAGCGTTGCCCGTCTTTTACCAATAAATCAATTAATAAAACAAGACAAGCACCTGCCAATAAGTAAATTTCTGGCAGTGCCGGCAAAAAGTCTGGCACTGTGAATTGCATCGGTATTAATGTTAAATTCTGCATATTAATTTACCAACTTACTTGTAGTCGCCTGTTCAATAACATGGACGAGAGAATCATTCATTACCTGCACCAGGGGTTCGGGCCACAAGCCTAATAGCAGTACAAAAACAGCAAGCGAAACAAGAATAAAGGTTTCACGCCTGTTTATATCCGACAAGGCAGCCACTTTATTATTTGTTACCGCACCAAAAATAACACGCTTAACCAGCCACAGTGTATAAGCAGCACCAACAATTAATGTGGTTGCCGCAAGGAAGGCAATCCAGAAACTAGCCTTAAAGCTGGTTAGAATAACCATAAACTCGCCAACAAAGCCTGACGTGCCCGGCAAGCCGGTATTCGCCATTGCAAACAGCACAAACAATGCAGCAAACTTGGGCATACGGTTGGCAACGCCACCATAGGCACTGATTTCACGGGTATGCATACGGTCATACAAAACACCGATACACAGGAACATCGCGCCAGAGATAAAGCCGTGTGACATCATCTGCACCATGCCACCCTGCAAGCCTAATAGCGCCCCTTCACTGCTACCCGTATGGGTCACGATGGGGAATAGCACAAAAAATCCAAGTGTTACAAAGCCCATATGTGCAATGGATGAATAGGCAACCAGCTTTTTCATATCGCTTTGCACCAGTGCAATAAAGCCAATATAAACAATCGCGGTAAGTGACATAAAGATCACCAGCCACGCCAGTTCACTGGAGGCATCAGGAACCATCGGCAAAGAGAAACGCAGGAAACCATAACCGCCGATTTTCAGCATAACCGCTGCCAGTATCACCGAGCCACCTGTGGGTGCCTGTACGTGAGCATCTGGCAACCAGGTATGTACTGGCCACATGGGAACCTTGACACCAAATGCCACCAGAAATGACAGGAAGATCAAAATCTGCGGCATCATGCCGAGCTTCACATCCTGCAGATCCGAGATTGCAAAACTGCCCGCCTGTGTATACATATAAATCAGGCTAACCAGCATGAATACTGAGCCGAAGAAGGTATACAGGAAGAACTTGATGGTTGCGTAGATACGGTTATCGCCACCCCAAATACCAATTACGATGAACATGGGGATCAGCATGGCTTCAAAAAACACATAGAATAAAATGGAATCCAGTGCGGCAAAGACACCATTAATAATGCCCTCCATAATCAGGAAAGCAGCCATGTATTGTGCCGGTTTGTGCTTGATGACTTCCCAGCCTGCCAATACGATTAACACCGTAGTAAATGTATTGAGCAGAATCAGTGGCATTGAAATGCCATCAACACCTAAATGATAATTAATTTTAAACGATTCAATCCACGGCGCAAATTCAACAAACTGCATCTGGTAGCC
>JALVDQ010000411.1 GCA_027008885.1 Thiotrichaceae bacterium
CGCTATACCGCCACGTATCCCCATATGATAGAGCTTTTGTTTTTGTGACTTGAGACAAATTACAGTATCTCGAAGACTTCTCCTGTAGGTTAGCTGGGCAAAAGCCATGCAGAGAAATTGGTCGAGACAGCTGAATGATTTTACTTTGTAGTTACCATTGTAAGTTTGTACACAACGATGAAAAATTTTCATCGGAATATGTTCCATCAGTTGAGCAAAAACAAGTTTACCTGAATACATTTCCCACCCCCTTAAAATCTCCAAAAATCGAGATTTTAAGGCTTTTAATTCCGCTGAAGTCGATACCCTTGCAGAAATGATCCTTTTAGTTGAAAATACAGTGGGTTACAGGATTTTTGTCTCTCAACGTTGGGACACTAGTGCAAAAATATATAAAAAATAGGGGGGATGGGTAGCAGAAAAAAGGCTGAACAAGAACGAATGGAAGAGGAACAGGATAAGTCGCCATTCAGACTTAGAGTACCCAAATAAAATAATTTAACAAAATTTCGTTCCTGCTTTTTGATGTTCAAGGCATTGCGACGGAAGCATAGTAGGCTATGTGACCAAAGCAATAACGAAGAAGATCAGAAAACAGGGGCTAAATTGTTAGATTAATTTTGAGCGGGTACTTATACCCATCCCCCCCTGTTTTGATATATTTTGCCTGAATCAGTGAGGATTAGCTTTTAATCTTTGCCGGCAATCTTGTCTTTAACCGAATCGACTGCATCATCTGCTACATCTTTTGCTTTATCAACGACTTCATCTGCTACGTCTTTTGCTTTATCCACAGCTTCATCAGCCGCTGACTTCAGCTCACTGGTTGCCTTTTCAATCGCGTCGGTTACTGATTTTTTGCAAAATGCAGGACCCAGTATTTTCGCGCCCATGCAAACGCCAGTCACCGTAACAAAAGCGGTCACCACTAAACCGATAATGGCAAATAGTTTGCCTAATAGCGCGGTCAGCAGAAATAAAATCGCCAATACAGCAAATACAACACGTGATTCACAACTCATATTTTTTTCAAACATTTGAGGATTCCTTTTAAAGTTTAAACAAGTTTAGAACATTTTGATTGGCATTGAGAGATACTCATAGCAGACTCAAAATAATGCTCCGTAAATTTACCCGCTATACTATATGGGCATAAATTTTTTCAACAAGTTTTTTTGTTTTTATTTTTGATCTATCCTGTATCTTCGGAATCAAATTTTTCAGCCAGCCATTCGCCCGATTTTCCGCCGCTCTTTTTTAGCAGGCGCACGCCATCAATGATCATGCCCCGATCAACTGCCTTGCACATATCATAAACGGTTAAAAGCGCAATCTGGGTAGCATTCAGAGCCTCCATTTCAACGCCTGTTTGCCCGCTGACTTCAACCGTTGCCTGGCAGTAAACGGCGGGTGGCTGTGTTTCAGTTGTCAGCTTGATGTCTACATGGGTAATTGCCAATGGATGACAAAGTGGTACCAGATCAGCCGTTTTTTTGGATGCCATAATGCCTGCAATGCGGGCTATGCCCAGCACATCGCCTTTTTTATTATCGCCTGCAAGTATACGCTCAAGGGTTTCTGCCTGCATTAAAATACGTCCCTCGGTGACAGCTACCCGTTTGCTCACTGCCTTGCTGCCCACATCAACCATGTGTGCTTCACCTTGCTGGTTAAAATGAGTCAAACCAGATTTTGTCTCTGCCTTATCTACCATTATTAATCCTTTAAAATCGGCTGTGTTATACTCTTTGTTGTTTAATATACATCAAACAGGATGCGTCCCATTTTCGTCAAAAGTATATACCCATCCCCCCCTTTTTTTATATATTTTTATGCTGCCACATTCTCTCCCTGATCTTC
>JALVDQ010000412.1 GCA_027008885.1 Thiotrichaceae bacterium
TGATCAAATCAGGCTTTGCTCCGGTTGATGCCTGCCGCGCGGCGATTGTAGAGCCACTTACTGACGAAGAAGAGACCGTCGATGCCTTGATGGAAGTGGTACGTGCAAAAATCGCAACAATAGTGTAGAAACGGTATAAGAAACGGTGTAAGAATAATTAAATTTAAAGCTGGGAATCTAAAATGGATAACAAGGACAAAACAACAAACAAAACAACCGCAAAGACAACAGACAAAGAAGACAGTATCGGCGCAATTGCCGAAGCGCTCTTTATGATTAATCTGCTTTTGACTGGTTTATTCTATGTCGCACTCTGGATTTTATATTTTTTAAAATACAAAGATGCCTCCCAGGTCAGCAAAAACCATCTCAAACAGACCTTAATTGCTGCCAGTATCAGCCTGTTAATTTTTATCGTGATGTTTTTATATGCGGCACTGAGCAGCGGGTTTAATTCAGCTACTACCCTCATTATGGGTGAAGTCTATCTGATGCTGGTGGTTCCGCTGTTTTTAATCCTGGGCATACTTGGCTTCACCAAAGCGATTAGCCATAAAAACTATGCCTATCCAATTATTGGCAAAAAGCTCGGAATTACAACAGATTAAAAAAGTGAGGTGAGATGAACCAGGCAACACTACCAAACCCGGGACAACACTTTAGTTTTACCACGCACTCAAAAAATATTCCGGGAAACCTGGCGATCTGGGCAGCGATTCTCTCGGAGATGAGTGAATTTGCGGTGATGTTTATTGTTTATTTTATTGCCAGGGTGCATAACCCCGAACTTTTTTTTGAAGGTCCGACGCGCCTCAATACCCTGGCAGGTACAGCCAACACACTGATTATGCTAAGCAGCAGCTTTTTTGTGGTACGCAGCGTCATGGCAGTGCGTGATGATCAACTGAAAGCCGCTACCCGCTGGCTTTGGGGCGCAGTAGCTTGTGGCATCTTGTACCTGATTATCAAATATCTGGAATACCGCTGGAATGCAGCGCAAGGGCTGGAAACTGAAACCAATATTTTCTACGGCGTGTATTATTATGTTACCTTTAACCACTTTCTGCACGTTGGCTGGGGAACTGCCGGGCTGGTTTGGGTGATTTATCGCATCAACTCAGGGTTTTACACCAAAACAGAACACGAAGGTTTGGTCAATATGGCGCTTTACTGGCACATGATTGATCTCGCGTGGATTACAATATTCCCCTTACTCTATGTGATTCGTTGAAAATTTCAGGCAGGACAAAAGAGACAAGATGATGACAAAACAGGCGGAAATCAAACTGATTGACACACTCTGGATTGTGCTAATTTGCCTGACCCTGTTTAGCGCCTGGATGGCAGAACGCGCTGAACCCGGCTTTATTAGCATTGTGATTATGGCGGCGGTATTAGCCATTAAGGGGCGCATTATCGTTGATCATTTTATGGAACTAAAACACGCCAATAAATTTATCAGAACACTGATGCGCGCCTATTTTTATGTAATACCCGCGCTGATTATTATTGTTTACCTGTATCCTGACCAAATCGCCCGCTGGACCAGTTTGTCATGAGCTACACTAAAATACCCATCCCCCCCTGTTTTTGCATATTTTTATTATTTGCAACTTGTAGCCATGCCGTATTCCGCAGGGCTTCATACGGGCTACGTTGCGGTTCTCTGCCCTCTGTCTTCTGTTCTCTGATACCCATCCCCCCTGTTTTTCACATATTTTTTATCACTATGAAGCACAGAGCAAAAATATATAAAAAAAGGGGGGGATGGGTATGAGTAATACAAACAAACTAAACTGCCAAAACTGTGGTGGAGAAGTCAGTATTGGCGACAAAAACTGCGCCAACTGCGGCATT
>JALVDQ010000413.1 GCA_027008885.1 Thiotrichaceae bacterium
GCAAACTTGTCAACATAATCACGGCTTTCTGATGAATAGAATACCCCCGTTTTTGCGCTTGATTCTGCGTTAAAAAGATAGGAAGAATAAATATCAGCCCAGTTAAACATCCGTGTTCTAAAGGTGCTGCCAACCGTGCTTGTCATTTCGGGAACTTGTAGCTCATATGGATTATTGCCCGCAATCAAAGCCTGCAACATAACCTGTTGAGCATCATCTGCCTGTTTGCCATAACTGAATACCCAGGATGGTTTATCACCCGTAGCGGCATGCGCATATTTAAGTGCCGAGATAAATGATACCCAGTCATCTTCCCGCGCCTTGCGCATCCCGACATTGTTACTCATGGTGTCGATTTCCCAGATTTCAGTCAGACCCTCAATACTCTTTAAATAACTGGCATCAAGCCCGTATACCGTGCCACCGTTATAATCAGTAGGAAGGGTTTCGGCATAAATTGAAAACTCGGGATTAAGACTCCTTGCGGTATTCGTCAAATCAGTCAAAAAACGCGCCAACTCTTCATGGCGCCAATGTATCCAGCGCCGCCAGGAAGGATCAGACCAGTTTTCAGCGTTTGGACGCAGCATACCCGTATCAGACTCGAATTTAGTTACTGCCTCTGCATTAAAACCACTCCATTTTGTTGGTCCAAAGTCAGCATAAATAGGCACATCAATCCATAAACCATCAACGCCTGTAGCAACCAGTTTTTTTATGCGATTAAAAAAGAATTGGCGATAGCCTGTTGAACTTGGCGACATCCAGGCACTTTCTGCATCAGGTGGCACCCAAAATACCTGTCCACCACCACCATAAAACACATTAGGCTGACCTGTTATCCCCTTTTGTACCCAGTCAGGATGATCTTTTGCCATGGTATGCGGAAGATTTTTTCCATTAACCGTAATCACCTCAAGTGCCGGAAAATACCACACAACCCGCAAGCCACGCTGATGTGCCGCACTGGAAAATTGCCTGATTAAATCAAGTTCTAATTGAAAATGTGAATCACTTTGATAGTTTGACAGGTCAGAATCAGCCTCAATTACAGTGACTTTTTGCGCAACCATATTATCAAGTATTTGACTTATTTCAGAATCCGTCATGCCGACAGCTACGGCTGCACCAGCGATTTTAGCCGTTTTTGCCCAGCTATTGAAAGCCGCTAACTGATTAGCATAAGCCGTGTAGCCAACAGCCTGCACCAAAATAAAAAAGAAAAAACAAAGAAATCTAGCAATGCCTGTTTTAAGCATGATTGCCTCCAGTTACTGATATGGTTAGGTAGAACCGTATGTGTAGTAGCAAATAAATCGGGTGAAAACGGTGATGTGGTTTATTTGAATATATTTTAGAAATGCCCTGGAGTTAGAGCCTTAAACAAGCCTCCAGGAGTCTATCACCGTTCTACCGTTATATTTGTGATTTAAAGTGAATGTTCGCAGAAAAATTTAGACACTATAGTCAAACCGGGGATCAGGAGTTTGATGTATTTTTTGATACTATTTATTTTCATAATATATCCATCCTTAGATATCATAATTGGTAGTAGGTTAAAGCTGTTGATTTACCCAATGCGCAGGTTGGATTAGCATAGCGTAATCCAACGTAAGCTAACAAAGTGCCACGATTTTGTCGGATTACGCTTGGGCTAATCCGACCTACAAAACACAGATTTGATCCATTACCTAATAATTTATAAAGCTCAGACAAGAGTAAATCAGGGGCGGAAAGATAGCTTATTTAACTCCCTAGCATAAAGGTTGTTTCTTCCAAACGGTCTATTTTGAAAGATAAAACGTGCAATAAAATCTTTGCTGATTTTGCCGGATTACGCTCAGGCTAATCCGGGC
>JALVDQ010000414.1 GCA_027008885.1 Thiotrichaceae bacterium
AGACAAGCAATTTCGGCAAATCCAGCTTCAGTATTACCAGCAAACTTGCCGTTAGACCTGCTCCTAAAAGAATTAGTTCAAAATCCAGTTTGATATGACTCATCTGCTTAATAATCAAACCGGAAATCAGCGCCACAGCATATAAAAGCAGGCTGCTGATTTGATTCTTTTGTTGTGCAAACAACAAGCCCAAACCCAATATCAACAAAATATGAGAAGGGGTCAGCAGGGGGTGCATAAATCCCTGCATAAACCAGCTTGGAGCAAATGAAAACATAATAATGAACACCAGAATTTGTTAATGACAAGGGTAAGTCGTAGAATACACTCACCTTGGAGTCTGTCCGGGAACTAGCTTTCAAAAAACACAACCACTATATATTGATTGAAGTTTTGAAAAACTTGGTTCTCAGACAGACTCCTGAGTTAGCAAGATATTTTACAATCAAACAAAGGAGTTCCCTAATGAAAAAATGGCAAGCAAAGACATTGCTTATGCAATTCGCCAGCATCCTGTTTTTATTTGGCATTGTGCCAGTCGCAATGGCGCATACAGATGCTGCCACACTTAGAGGCGGCTTTTTTAGCGGTTTCATGCACCCCATATCGGGGCTGGATCATGTCGTCGCAATGGTTGCCGTGGGTTTATGGGGAGCATTTCTTGGCAAGCCTGCCATCTGGATACTACCCATTGTATTTCCACTGGTAATGGCTTTTGGTGGCGCGCTGGGTGTCGCTGGCGTACCCATTCCATACATTGAAACAGGCATTGCGCTGTCTGGATTATTACTCGGACTGGCTGTGGCATTTGCTGTGCGTCCGCCTATCTGGGTGGCAGCAGTGATTGTCGGAGCATTTGCCATATTTCACGGTCATGCCCACGGCGCAGAACTACCCAAGGCGACTAATCCACTGGTTTTCAGTATTGGATTCGTGATTGGAACCGGACTATTGCATCTTGCAGGTATTGCCATAGGCGAACTGACACGCTGGTCATGGGGAGAGTATGTGGTGCGTGCCGGAGGCGGAATCATTGCCATGATAGGCATGGGTTTCCTGGTTGGCGTTTTGTAACAGTCTGATATCTATTAATACCCATCCCCCCTGTTTTTTATATATTTTGGGGTAGTGAGTCAAACCTGTGTTTTATAGGGTTGATGAGATGGTCTCCTCTCCTTACACCGGCATCAATGCGCCATAATTGGAGATGTTAAATTTCAATTAAAAAAGAAAAGGAGACCACGCATCAATATTAACTTTATCGGCTAGATATTGCAAACCTTGAACCCTGGCTCGATCGCAAGGCTCCAAAGTAGAACGACTTTTATGGTAGAATGAACCCTAAAAGGCGGGTTGCCTTGATGCTCGGTAGTGAAGCAGCTTGTTATGCATTTACTTGATTTTTTAGTATTTTATATTTCTACTCTGAATTCAATTGTTTCATCTCCTAAACTTGATTTAATAACCTTATTTATTCCATGACCAGGGTTTGATTCTTTGCTTATATGAACTAAATCATATTTTGCCAAGATTTTAAGATCATTATTCAAACTAACAGGACTTCTATCCATAGCTTTCATTAGCTTAGAGAAAACAACCTTCTTTTCTTTTCTTAAATATTTAACTAAATTAGTTCTTTCGGGTTTAAGTAGTAACATTAGATCTTTTGAATCTACCCATACTGTATTTTTTCTAGTTAGTTTTTTACCTTGATCTATTTCTCTTGCTGTTTCTTTAGCAGATGAAAAAAAATCACTTAATGTTCCTGCTTTAATTTCTATGCTCATTTTATATACTCTTTAATCTACCATTATCTTTTTGGTATAAATCATGATTTATATAGGCAATGTTGTACTTAACAATAACACCTTTGTAATCTTCCCATGCTTCAATTTTAATAGCACCTCCTCCATGCTTTCGAGATATTGTATATACTGACAGGAGCAGCTTTCAGAGTCTGTGCATAATGAATCAAGCGGTCACTAGGACCACTCGAATAGCATCCAGCTTTAATCTTGCATGTTCCAGGTAACCGGCGAGTGCATCGGCATTGCTTTCGATCTGGGTAATTTCTTCCGCTCGAATATTTGGATTGACCTGTGCCAGTGTGCGCAAGCGTTCTGCATCGTCTTTTGCTTCACTTAGCATGGTTTTTGTTGCCTCTTCTATCATCGCTGTTTGTTGTGGTGCTAGCAGTTTTTCTGCCTGTTCCAGCATCGCTTGTATATGTGGGCGGGCGTGCTGGATGAGTTGTTGCAGTGTTTGCTTGTTGATGCCTTGGCTGCGTTCATTAAGCAAGCGGTGGCTGAGTACCTGGCTTAAATCCCTGCCGTTATTATCAATAAGCAAGCGAACGCTTGCTTCAGGCAGATAACGGGGTAATTGCAGATATTTTGGAGCAGGGCAGTTGATTGTGTAGATCGCCTCCAGTATGAGGCTTCCCGGAGCAATGGCTTCTGTCTTTAGTTCAATTGAGCAGAAAGTGGCATTGCCAAATTCGCTGGTCAGAATCATATCCATTGCGCCTGTCACCATGGGGTGCTCCCAGGTGATAAAGTGCATGTCTTCGCGTGATAGCGCGGTATTTCGATAGTAGGTTGCGGTCATGCCGTCTTTTTGCAATGCAGGGAAATTGGCATTCATCATGTGATCTGTGGGCTTGAGTATAAAGCTGTCGCTGGTATGTATTTGCTGATCCACACCAAAGTGATCGAAAACATCATCCATATAGCTGGCAAGCTCTTCTTCTCTGGCAGAGGCGAGTACCGCATTCACTATTTCTGCGGCGTGTTCCCTGTGACATGAATTTAGTTCCAGCAGGCGATCACGTCCTTGCTGCATTTGTTGCAGTGTTTCCTGTGTAAGTGTCTGGGTGCGAGTGATCAGGTCAGCGAACTTTTCCTCGTCGGTGTTCAGCAACTCACGTTTTATCTCGTTGCTGAAGATTTCAAAGATGCTGTGCCCAACCGAACATACATGCTGGAAGGCGTTTAAGCCCTGCTGATACCAGTTTAGCAGCCTTTCCTGTGCGGTATTTTTAAAATAGGGTACATGCAACTGTATGGTTTGCGTTTGTCCGATACGATCCAGACGACCGATGCGCTGCTCCAGTAAATCCGGGTTGAGCGGCAAGTCAAACAGAACCAGATGATGCGCAAACTGGAAATTGCGCCCCTCACTGCCGATTTCGGAACAGAGCAGAATCTGCGCGCCCATTTCATCGTCGGCAAAATAGGCAGCGGCACGGTCACGTTCAATAATGCTCAGACCTTCATGGAAAACACTGGCGCTAATGCTGGTGCGTAAACGCAGATGCTGTTCCAGTGCCAGAGCCGTTTCAGCGTAGGCGCAAATTAGCAGCACTTTATCGTTGGGATGCTCTTGCAGCCACTCAAGCAGCCAGTTTACCCTGGGGTCTGCGGCAATCCACCGCTCGGCATCATGCCTGATTTCGGGGTGCAGTTGCTGCTTTAATTTGTTCTCGTCAGTGTTTTTGCTGCTATTTTCATCAGAACTATTAGAGTCTTGCTGATAGATTTCTGGTAGCTCAAGCGCGTAAGTTGTCAGCTCGCGCTGCGGGAATCCACCGACTGAATCGCGTGTATTGCGGTATAAAACGCGCCCTGTACCGTGCCTGTCCAGCAGATTTTGGATCACTGCTTCAGTATCCTGGCTGGCTGCAAACTCCTTTACTGCTGCTGCCCCCAGATAATGCTCAAGTTGCTGCAGCTTTTGTTTGTCAGCGAGATTGCTTTCTGCGTCCAGAAGCCACTGCACCAGTTCATTTACCGGCTTGTAATTGGCTTCTTCTTCAATATAGCTGTGCAGATCGAAAAAGCGGTCAGGATCAAGCAGGCGCAAACGCGCGAAATGCCCTTCTACGCCAAGCTGTTCAGGGGTCGCAGTCAATAGCAACAAACCGGGGATTTTTCTTGCGAGTGATTCAATACACAAATATTCATTGCTGACGTGCGTTTCTGACCAGCTTAAATGATGGGCTTCATCAACGATCATTAAATCCCAGCCCGCATCAATTGCCTGCTGGTGACGCACCGGATTGTCAGTTAAAAATGACAGGCTGCACAGTACCAGTTGTGAGGTTTCAAAGGGATTAATGTGGTGTTCCGCATCACCCTCGTCTTCAATCGCAAAACAGCGTTCTTCATTAAATACGCTAAAGTGCAGATTAAAACGCCGTATCATTTCCACCAGCCACTGATGCAGCAGTGTTTCGGGGACAACAATCAGGGCGCGACTAACACGTTCGGTAATTAATTGCTGATGCAAAATAAGCCCTGCTTCGATGGTTTTCCCCAGACCGACTTCATCCGCAAGCAGGACGCGAGGCGCATGTCGTAACGCGACCTGATGTGCAATATACAACTGGTGTGGCAATGGTTGAATGCGTGGACCAAGCAATCCGAAGCTATCCGACTGTTGTTGGCGATGCAGATGTTCCAGTGTCGCAACACGCAACTGGAAATTGGATGTTTTTTCAGACTGCCCTGCAAACAGACGATCCTGCGGCTGGCTAAACTGGGCAAAACTGTTCAGTTCAAGCTCATGCAGGCGTACCGCTTCACCTTTCTCATCAATACCTTCATAGACAATACAGTGATTATGCTCAGAATGACCCGTGACCGTAATGCTTTCCCCTTCTTCGGTTTGAATTACATCACCTTGCGGATATTTCACCCGACTTAAAGGTGCATTATCCATGGCATACACACGGGTTTCATCAACTGCGGGAAATATAATGGTTAGGTGTCGCCCTTCGATTTTCTCGATAAAGCCAATACCCAGAGCGGCTTCGGTATTACTGACCCAGCGTTGACCAAGGTGAAATTCGTTATTTGTTGTTGCCATAATTAAAAATATGTAAAAAACAGGGGGGATGGGTATTGTCTAATAATAAATGAATAGGTCAAGGAATAGCTGTTTTTTATTTTTAGTGGAAGACTCAAACGGCTAATGAAACGTCCTGTGCGAAGCCACATGCAGAGTATTGTGGGGAGAGCGGGAGAGAAACCCGCCAGAAATTATTGAAGTCCATGTGGCGGCACAAGTGCGTAAAATTAAACGAGAGCAAGCAATCGCTCTGCTTAAGTGCAAAGAAAAGAATAGTGCAAAGAATTAAACACGCTTCATATAAGTATTCACCCGCGCAGGAGGAATATTGCGATAAACCACGCTTGAGTCGATTAGCCTGAATTTATTTTTTTGTGAAGATGAAGTGCGTAAATCATAGGTGAACTGAATAAACAGACCTTTGTCATCCAGCAGTTTGTAAACATTTTTCTTGATCGCTTTTACCGTTGATTTTGGCAGTGAGCGCAATGGCAGACCTGAAACAATCGCCTTGATATGTTGAGGAGGATTACCTGAATCAGCTAATAACTGATCCAGTTTTCCGGCATCACCTTCCAGTACCTGTATATCAGGAAATTCTTCGCGCAAATGTCGTGCCAGCTCTGGCGAATACTCAACCGTGATTAATTTGTCGGGTGGAATCCCATGCTCCAGCAGGGCGCGTGTTATTCTTCCTGTTCCCCCGCCTAATTCAATCACATAGCCTTCTTTTTTAACATCAACCTGCTCTGCCATGACTTTTGCCAAAAAGGGAGAACTTGGGCAAGCAGCCCCCACAGAACGCGGATTTGAAAGCGTCGCTTTGGTGAAAGCAATATATGGCTTGATTTTTTTATGATACTTTTTAGGGTACTTTCCGGCACGGTAAGTTAGTCCGGCAATACGGTTCTGTATATGGGTGATCATCGCTGGATTCTATCAACAGACGAAATAATAACCAAGAAAGATTTTGAATTGCTTTTCTCCTTCCGGCATCTTTGATTACCCATCTAATGACAAAGACAGCTATTTACGCTAGAATTGATCGCAAAATTAATAACAAAAATAAATCGACATTTCACTTATGACTGACTTCCTAAGCAATATTTTAACTTTTCCTACCCTGTTTTACACTGGCTTGCTCGGCTTGACCCTGCTCTACTGGCTCTCATCCATGATAGGCATTGCTGACTTTGATTTTGATGCGGCTGATATGAATCTGGATGGCGTTGATCTGGACGGAATCGATGCAGAGGCATCAGGCAGCACGGATATTGCCGAATCCTCCGGCTTTTTAAACAAGTTCAAACTGGATGGCATACCGCTGACCATTAGCCTGTCGTTTGTGATTTTTTCGTCATGGATTCTGAGTTTTTTACTGGTCAATTATTATCAGGATAAAATTGTCGAAGACTGGTTAAAAGTCTTTATCGGGATTTGGGTTATTTTACTTGCGCCTGTTGTTAGCATTCCGCTTGTTGGCGTTCTGCTAAGCCCTTTAAAGCCGGTTTTCAAAAGATTCAGAGAAGAAGCCGAAGGCAGAAAAGCTGGTTCACTGGTCGGTCATTCAGCTACCGTTCGCACAGACAAGGTTACCATGACGTTTGGTGACGCTGATCTTGATCACGAAGGATCCAGCCTGATCCTGAAAATTCGTGCAGAAGAGCCGAATGAACTAAAACGGGGGGATAAAATAATCATTACCAAATACCTCCCCGATGAACATATTTATATGGTTAGACGCTCGGTTTAACGGGTCAACAAGCATTAAACAATGAACCATCAAACTAAAATAATGGTCTGACAATAATTAAAATTAACCGCAACTACTCAGTATAAATTTATATAAAAAATCAATTAGTTATTATTTTGTAGGGTCGGTGGAGTTTACGCAACCGACCAGATTTAAGCCTGGATTATGGTCGGTTTCGCAAAGCTACACCGACCCTACCAATAAGATCTAAATACGCTGAGTAGTTACAAACTATACCGCACAGAAGGGAAAACATTATGGGAAGCACACTCACTATTTTCACACTGGTCATTATTGCCATTATTATATTTCTGGTAATCGCAATTCTGGTTGCCTTTAATAAATTCTATGTCAAAGTGCCACAAGGCTGGGCTTTGATTGTTAATGACACCTCAAGCACACCTAAGGTCAAGTTTACTGGCGGTATTGTCTGGCCAGTCATCAATAAAAAAGAATTAATGAAAATTTCATTGATTACACTTGAAGTTGATCGTAAAAACAAAGACGGCTTGATCTGTAAGGATAATATCCGTGCTGATATTACCGTTGCCTTTTATTTGCGCGTTAATGAAACACAGGAAGATGTCTTAAAAGTTGCAAAATCGATTGGTGTTGATCGTGCTTCAGACCGTGAAGCAGTGCATGAGCTATTCAATGCAAAATTCTCCGAGGCTCTGAAAACAGTGGGCAAGAATATGGATTTTGTTGATCTGTTTGAAAACCGCATTGGCTTTCGTGATCGCATTATCGAGGTTATCGGCAATGACCTGAACGGTTATGTGCTTGAAGATGTAGCGATTGATTATCTTGAGCAAACGCCAATGAACCACCTTGATCCCAACAATATTCTGGATGCAGAAGGTATACGCAAGATAACCGAATTGACTGCCGTACAGCACGTTCATACCAATGAGCTTTCACGTAATGAAGAGTTGG
>JALVDQ010000415.1 GCA_027008885.1 Thiotrichaceae bacterium
ACCCTGCAAAATTTCTTCAAAATTATCTGTGCGCTGCTCGGGAGCCAGCTGTTCCTGCTCTTTCTGGGGAGCATCGGTGCGATACCACAGGTGCAGTTTTTCATGTGTAACAATGTCATGTTTGGGCGGAGGAGAATAGGGCACTCCGGTTAAAAATCCATTGATAAAGCGTGCTGCCTTTTTGCCATGTCCCACGGCAATGGTGACAGAGCGATCCGTAGGAACCATATCACCACCGGCAAAAATGCCTTCCTGCCCTGTCATCATGTCAGCACCGACAATCACGGTACCATCGCTTTTAAACTCAATATTCGGAATATATTTTAAAAATTCGGTGTCAGCTACCTGTCCTACGGCAAGGATCAGGTTGTCACTATCAAGAGTGATGGTTTCACCTGTTGATTGTGGGTAGCCATTATCATCCAGTGCCATCACTTCGATAATAAGCGTGCTATGGTCAATTTCCTTGATGGTACGCAGAAAATGAAACTCAACACCTTCTTCTATTGCTTCTTCAACCTCAAAATCATGCGCGGGCATACTCTTGCGATCCCGCCGGTAAATCACAGATACTTTTTCGGCACCCAGTCTCAAAGCAGTTCTGGCGGCATCCATTGCCGTATTACCACCACCATACACAGCAACCCGCTTGCCGAGTTTTGGTGGTCTGTCTGATTTTACGTCATGAAGAAAATTAACCGCATCAATCACTTTATCCTTGTGCGCTCCGGGAATGTGAATCTTTCTTCCCTGCTGCGCACCAACGGCGATAAAGACAGCATCAAAACCACCTTCAACCTTGTCTTTCAGAATATTTTCAACTGCCGTATTAAGAGTAATTTTGACCCCCATATCTTCAATGCGCCGGATTTCTGCATCCAGCTCTTTAGGTGGCATACGGTAGGAAGGAATACCAAAACGCACCATGCCGCCTGCCACATGACTGGCTTCGCGGATCTCAACCTGATGCCCCAGGCGTGCCAGATGATAGGCAGCCGAGAGCCCGCTCGGTCCTGCACCCACAACCAGGACTTTTTTACCGCTTGCCTCAGCTGTTATGTTTGGTTTCCAGCCTTTTTCCAGTGCCATATCGCCAAGAAAGCGCTCGACCGCATGAATATTGACTGCTTCATCGGTTGCAGTACGGTTGCAGGCGTTTTCACAAGGATGATAACAAACCCGACCATGCACTGCTGGCAGCGGATTATTTTCAATCAGCGTTTGCCAGGCGGCTTCATACTGCCCTGCCTGAGCCAAATCCAGCCACTTTTGAATATTTTCTCCAGCAGGACAGGCATTATTGCAAGGTGGTAAAAAATCCCGATAAACAGGTCGGCGGGTACGCACAGCCCCCGTTCCCTTATGAGATTCTATAAGATCTGGAATTGCAGTCATATCAGTTAAAGCCATTTAATTGCTCCATCGTTCGGGTTCCAAGCTGGTTATTTTATAACACCTGCTGGGTGTTAATATACAAGTTAAAGATAAACTGCTAGATAGATGACAAATATCATTAAGCTGCAAACCTGCATCCATGACTTTACAACGGTAAAAAAGTATCAAAAACAGAGGGGATGGGTGTTTCTGAGGACAGAGGACAGAAGACAGAGGGCAGAGTATGTAATCTGCGTTGAGTGCGCGAAACGCGGGATGGTGTGTTTCTAATTACCGCTCCCGTATTTGTTCTTGAATACAGACTACGCAAAATATATGAAAAACAGGGGGATGGGTGTTTCTGAGGACAGGTGGTGAAATATATTGACTCTTTTTTGAACTCGCTTATGTACTAGTGTAGTATTGCGTCCGGCTTTTTAAAATCAGCTTTATATATTTCATAGC
>JALVDQ010000416.1 GCA_027008885.1 Thiotrichaceae bacterium
CAGACAGGCTCCTAGGAGCCTGTCCGAGAACTAAGTTTTTAAAAATTTCAATCAATATATAGTGGTTTTCGCATCAAGAAAACACTATATATTGTGGTTATATTTTTTGGAAGCTAGTTCTCGGACAAGCTCCTAGATAATCGTAGTGCATACCGTAACCCAACAATGACGCTTAAATAACCTATACCATGTCGGCTTATCGCTCGCGCTAACCCTTCGAGCTACTTGCAGTTATTCCTCTGCCAATCTTAACGCTTCTGCCATTAACGGCTCAGACAAACGGTATTCATACTTGATTAATTTTTTCAGGTGCGGCTTTACAGCGTCTATTAAATCCAGCCTTTTTGCTTCTATTAAAATACCAATCACACCTATTACGGGAATATCGTATTGCAACGCTATTTTTCTACCACGCTTTTCATCCATTAAAACACCGCAGGATAATTCTTTGGCATGATAAATCGCCTGAATTTCACCTTCATCCAAATGTAGTCTTAAAGAAACAACCCAATCATTTTTGGTGTTTTCTAATTGAACACCATGCCGCGATATAAAGGATAAAATGGCTTGAGCATCATCACGTTCACATTGTCGAGTTGCTTCAAATGCCACCTGTTCAGGCACATAAACATAAGAGAAAACAGATGTTAATAATGAGAGTAACTGTAGTTTAGCCAGAGCTATTAAAGGGCCTGTATCAGCAACGACTACTGGCATCATGATGAAAAATAACTTAATTCATTTTCTAACTCATCTGCTGGATAATCAACAACAGCGATATTTAAACGGGAAAGGTGCTCACTAAACTCGGCAATAGACAAACCCGCCAGTTTAGCCGCCTTACCGATGGAAAGGGAGCCACTTTGATAAAGACTTTCAGCCAGGGCAACGTGAACCCCATTTTTTAACAAGTTTTCAGTAAATGGCACACTAACAAACATAGGGCGACCATGCTTGGTAATCAATGCAAGATTGCCTTTTTCAGCTTCTTTACTTAGTTCACCCGTGCGTTCTCTTAAATCTCTGATAGAAAATGAATGCATAAGAACCTCTTTTTTTAAATTAAATATATGTGCTATCAGATGGTAGCACAATATATTCATCCATCAAGAAATAAAAAATACTGAATATATCTCAAAACAGACAGAAAAAGTTTTTTATGACTTTATGAACGGGATAAAAACCCAAAGTGGGTATATTGCTCGGTAAAAGATAGTCGGTAGGGTGTAACTGACCGGACCCAGCACCTAAACGAACAACATGTTTAGATGCTGGACAGGCTTTATGAACGGGGCTTTGCATAATTGAGTTCACCATTTTGTTCCTCAAAATGGGAAGCTCACTAAGCGTTGCATAATTGAGTTCACCATTTTGCTCCTCAAAATGGGAAGCTCACTAAATTTAGTGAGCTACCCATTTCAGGTGTTTTTCCTGAAATGGTGTACTAAATTATGTCGCTGTTGTTTAGCGAGCCCGAAGGGTCAGGTACATCCCTGTACCCGATAAAACGTGGTTGGACTTGCACCTTTCCTGCGTTTCGTTCCTCAACGCAGGCTACAGACTGCGAAAGAAAATTTGTCGATTATCAGAACATGTAAAAAAAAGGGGGGTGGTTATCTGTTAATGTATAACCCCTTTTTTTTTACATATTTTCACATTAGAGCAGATGCGGTCTGTGTTGAAGCATGAAACACAGCAACCTTCTGTTGATAAATCTATTATAGATACCATGAGAGTCACAAAAAGGTCTATCCTCATATTTTAACCCTTAAACAGGAGGAAATAAAAAATGACACAAGTGACTCTCAATGTGAATAATAGCAAACACGA
>JALVDQ010000417.1 GCA_027008885.1 Thiotrichaceae bacterium
AATACGGGGAGCAGGGGTTGATTATATTTCCTGGTGTTAAATTGTTTGTTCCTTAAATGACAATTTGCCTCTCACTTGGAATCGTGCTTGCTCACTTGGAATCGTGCCTGCTCACTTGGAATATGTTGCACATATTCCCCGTATTCCGCGGGGCTTCATACGGGCTACTCTTTTTTCTCTAAGAAAATATGTAAAAAAAGGGGGGGATGGGTATTTTTGATTCAGGTTTATGTTTATCGGTTGTTATTGCTTTTTTTAATGCAAAAAAAAGCTCCCAAGGGAGCCTTTTTAGTTTTACAGTGGAAAAAACTTTAGCTTAGCTTTCTTCGCCTTCTTCGCTTTCTTCCTTATCATCCACTTCCTTCATGCTTAAACGCATACGACCCTGACGGTCAATTTCAAGCAGTTTAACGCGCACGACATCGCCTTCTTTTAGATGGTCACTTACCTTTTCGACACGTTCATCGCTGATTTGTGAGATATGAACCAGACCGTCTTTGCCGGGAAGAATCGTAACAAAGGCGCCAAATTCCATAATCTTGGCAACCGTTCCATCGTAGGTTACGCCAACTTCGGCTTCTGCGGTAATGTCTTCGATGATTTTTCTGGCGGCGTTTGCTGCCAGACCATCAACGGCTGAAATTTTGATTGTGCCAGTATCATCAATGTCAACCTGTGCGCCGGTTTGTTCGGTAATGCCACGAATCGTTTCGCCGCCTTTACCAATCACTTCACGAATCTTGTCAGGGTTGATTTTCATGGTGACATAACGTGGTGCGAAGTCAGAAACTTCCTCACGGGATTTTTCGATGACTTTATTCATTTCATCAAGAATATGTAAACGGGCTGCCTGAGCTTGCTCCAGTGCCTGTTGCATAATTTCCTTGGTAATACCCTGGATTTTGATGTCCATTTGAAGTGCATTGATACCGTCTTTTGTACCTGCCACTTTAAAGTCCATATCACCCAGATGATCTTCATCACCTAAAATATCTGTTAATACGGCAAACTCGTCGCCTTCTTTAACCAGACCCATTGCGATACCTGCAACCGGTGCTTTAATGGGTACACCCGCATCCATTAATGACAGTGACGTACCACAGACAGATGCCATTGAGCTTGAACCGTTTGATTCAGTAATCTCGGAAACCACGCGCACTGTGTACGGGAAAGACTCCTGATCTGGCATAACTGCAAGAACGCCACGCTTTGCCAAACGACCATGACCGATTTCACGACGACCCGGGCTGCCGGTGCGACCTGTTTCACCCACTGAGTATGGAGGGAAGTTGTAATGCAGGATGAATGGCTCTTTGTATGAGCCTTGCAGCGCGTCAATAATCTGTGCATCACGCTGTGTACCGAGTGTGGTTACAACCAGTGCCTGGGTTTCGCCACGGGTAAACAGGGCAGAACCATGAGTTCTTGGCAGCACTCCAACACGACTTTCAATAGGTCGAACGGTCTGGTTGTCGCGTCCATCAATACGTGCTTCACCAGAAATAATGCGACCACGCACAATTTTTTTCTCGAGGTCTTTAAATGCGCCTTTAATATCACTTTCGCCAGGTCCTTCTTCCTCATTCACCAGCTCGAGTGCTTTCTCAAGTGCCGCTGCAACCTTGTCCTGGCGCTCCATTTTATCAGCCGTTGAGAACGCATCCTTGAGCTCTGCTTCGCAGGCTTTGGCAACAGCATCAGCAAGTGCTGTATCTTTTTCTGGTGCTGACCATTCCCAGGGTTCATTGCCGACTTCAGCTGCAAATTCGTTAATCGCATCAATTGCAACCTGCATCTGCTCGTGACCAAACATTACCGCGCCCAGCATGACTTCTTCAGATAGCTCTTTGGCTTCTGATTCAACCATTAATACAGCATCCTTTGTGCCTGCAACCATGAGATCCAGTTCAGAATCTTCAAGTTCTGAAACGTCCGGGTTCAGAAGGTATTTACCATCTTTATAGCCAACCTGTGCTGCACCAATAGGACCCGCAAAAGGGATGCCTGATGCGGCAAGCGCAGCAGATGTGCCGAGCATTGCAGGGACATCGGGCAGCACTTCCGGGTTTAGGGACATCACTGTGATAATAACCTGCACTTCGTTCATGTAACCCTCGGGGAATAATGGACGAATAGGGCGGTCAATCAGGCGAGCCAGAAGAGTCTCACCTTCACTTGGACGTGCTTCACGACGGAAAAAACCACCCGGGATTTTTCCTGCGGCATAGGTTTTTTCCTGGTAGTTAACCGTTAGCGGGAAAAAATCCTGACCTTCATTTGCGGTTTTTTGACCTACTACAGTTACAAAGACAACTGTGCCGTCAACATCGACCTTAACCGCTGCATGTGCCTGACGAGCAATTTCACCCATCTCCAGTTCAACAGTATGTGCCCCATACTGAAACGTTGTTGTTACAACATCAAACATTTTTTCTTCCTTAATATGTTTCTTTCTATAAATACATTTGTGCCATATAAAGGTTGTTTATAAAAGGTCACTCTGATTTGTGGAATCTGTTTTGCAAGCAAGCTTTTATAAACAGCCTTAATAATGGCGATTTATCATAAAAAACACCGCATAATGCGGTGTTTTGTTATGGTTTTAGCGACGTAGACCCAGACGCTTGATCAAGTCCTGATAGCGCACGGGATCTTTACGATTCAGATAATCAAGCAATTTACGGCGTTGATTAACCATTCTCAATAGTCCACGACGTGAATGATGGTCATGGATATGGGTTTTAAAATGCTCCGTAAGATGCTTGATATTTGCTGTTAATAGCGCAACCTGCACCTCCGAAGACCCGGTATCATTGTCTGACAAGCGATATTCAGCTATGATTTTCGCTTTGGTTTCTGCATCTAAAGACATAATTTCCTGAGTTCCAGATAGTACCTACACTTAGTGCTCTGCTTTGAGTTCTAAAGTAGATTGGGTTGAAGTATACATGCGGTCAAAATGACCACACCGTTAAAAAAGCCGCGGATTGTAACATGCCTAAAAGAACTTTGGTAAATATTTATTTTGAGCGTGAGAGTACTTATGCTTTATCTGTTTTAAATTGCACTGTTTTTACAAGAGCAAGGCGTAAAAAAGCATAACTACAAATGAATCTGTCTTGCCAGGCTATTTGCCCGCTGTTTTAATGCGTTATAGCGTCTCAATTCGTTCTCGGTCAAGAATTTTCTATTATCTCTAAGCGTTTCCAGATATGCTTTTGCAGTGCCCAATTTCTCATCCGCAATATATATTGACTGACTATTCTGCGAGCTGGAAAGCAATACTTCCACCTGTTGCAAATAGTCTTCTACTGAATTGAGCCGGTCAGTCTGTAGATTTGCCGTGCTACAAGCGCTTATTTGAAACAAGACGAGCATAACCAGAACGGCGCCAGGAATGGCGCTAAACATGCTAAAAGAATTGAATTTTTTTTTCATAATATCTCCTGCTTAAAATTTTTCCTGTATCTGAATCATCTATTGCGAAAGTGCTTCGCCCATTTTGATTGATTCTCCAGGCTGCAAACTCTCCAAAAACTCCGGCGCCTGATTCGAGAACAATAAAATCACGGTAGAGCCCATATTAAAACGCCCCATCTCCTCACCCTTGTCCAAACGGATGTCTGCCGAACGATAGCTTTTGCTGCGTATTGTCTCACCTTTTGGTGGTGTAATTAAGCCCGCCCAGACCGTTTCAATGGCTGCCACATTAATCGCACCTACCAGAATCATCGCCATGGAACCATATTGCGTATCAAAACTTGCGATAACTCGTTCATTCCGGGCAAAAATCCCTTTAATTGTATTTACCGTATGCTGTGCAACACTAAACAAGCGTCCTGGAATATGCGTCTGTTCGAGCAGCTTTCCAGTACATGGCATGTGAATCCGGTGATAATCCCTGGGGGAAAGATAAATTGTCATAAAATACCCATCCCTGTATTTTTCACTGCGTTCAGGATTGCCGCCCAATAATTGCTCCAGACTGTATGTGACTCCTTTCGCCTGTAATAACTCAGCATTGTTTATTTTGCCAAACTGACTGATACTGCCATCGACAGGGCTTACCAGAGCAGAAGCAGCAATTGGTCTGAGCTGTGGTTTTATCGCCCGGGTAAAAAACTCGTTAAAGGTAGCATAACTTTCAGGATCAGGATTGACTGCCTCCTCAAGATTAACCTTAAAGGCATGACAAAACAGACGAATTGCTTTAGGCACCAATGGTGATTTAATCCGTGTCAGTTTAAACACCAGCCTGGAAATGGCATGATGTGGCAAAAAGTATAACGAGCCTGATTTAAGATAGTCAAAAAATGACGCGTTTGATGTGGATGGCGTGGATGATACGGGCATAACTCTATCCCTGATAAATTAAATAGTGGATAATAAGAGATAATCTGATTCAGGTACAAGAAACACAACAAATGAGCAAAGATTTTGAAATTGCAGGATTAAACACCCTTACCGATTTTATGCGCTGGGGAGCCAGCCGTTTTGTCGAGGCAGGGCTTACTTATGGACACGGCTTGTCGTCTCCGCTGGACGAGTCGGTTTATCTGGTCTTGAGAAGCCTGAACCTGCCTGTAGACACGCCCGAAATATACTGGAGCTCGGCTCTCACAGAATCGGAAAAACAGAGCGTTTTGGCTACCTTGAAACGTCGCATCAATGAAAAAATACCCGCCGCCTATATTACCCGCGAAGGCTGGTTTGCAGGCTTGCAATTTTATATTGATGAACGAGTCCTGGTGCCGCGCTCACCCATAGCCGAGCTGGTTGAAAAACAGTTTTCGCCCTGGCTGGAGGCAGAAGAAGTCGAATCCGTACTCGATCTGTGCACGGGTAGTGGCTGTATTGGAATTGCCTGCGCCTATGCCTTTCCCTATGCGCAAATTGATCTTTCTGATGTCTCTGAAGAAGCCTTGCAAGTTGCCGAGATTAATATTGAACAGCATGATCTCAGACAGCGCGTCAGCAGCATACACTCCGATCTTTTTGAACAGCTGCAAGGCAGGCAATATGACCTGATTGTCAGCAACCCGCCCTATGTCGATCAGGAAGATATGCAGGCGCTTTCCCCCGAATTTCAACATGAACCGCAACTGGGACTTGGCTCTGGAGATGACGGACTCGATATTACCCGAAAAATACTGCATGAAGCCGCCACTCACCTCACTGAAAACGGGATTCTTGTTGTTGAAGTAGGAAATAGCCAATATGCACTCATGGAACTTTATCCTGATGTGCCGTTCAAATGGATAGAGTTTGAACGCGGTGGTGATGGCGTATTTATTCTCACAAAGCAGGAGCTGCAAAATTTTTGCTCAAACTAGAACTAGCTAAACCATGACAACAAGAGCCTGTCTGCTAATATCAGCTATAGCAGGCTCTTATATTTCCGGACAAGCTCTAAATAATAAAGCTGTGCTGGGAATCTTTTCGTTAAGCATACATATTGTTTATCTGTACTATAATATTAAGTATTAGTATTAGCTTTGATTGAAATAAGAATAAAATCTGAATCTGTGAGGCTAATGCGGATTCAGGTAAAAACAATCGCAACTACTCAGCGTAATCCGTAACTACTTAGATTACAAAGAATCAAAATAACATCAGGGGAACTCGTGTTAAAACAAAGAACGCTTAAAACCATCGTCAGTACGGTCGGTATCGGTTTACATTCGGGCAAACGTGTTAACCTCACCCTTCGACCTGCGGCGGCAAATACCGGAATTGTCTTTACCCGTACTGATCTTGAGCCAGCCGTCGAAATCAGGGCAAGCGCAGAGGCTGTCGGGGAAACCATTTTAAGCACCACGCTAGTCAAAGATGGCGTCAAGGTTGCAACCATAGAACATCTCATGTCGGCATTCGCGGGTCTCGGCATTGACAACGCCTACGTTGATCTGAATGCCGCCGAAGTGCCTATCATGGATGGCAGTGCCGCACCCTTCCTGTTTTTGATCCAGTCAGCAGGAATCGAAATGCTTAATGCCCCCAAAAAATTTGTCAAAATCCTCAAACCGGTTAAATTTGAAAATGAAAATGGCTGGGCAAGCTTTACACCTTACGACGGTTTCAAGGTTTCTTTTGAAATAGACTTTGATCATCCGGCAGTCAGGGAAACCAGTCAATACAAGGAACACGACCTTTCAGTTGAATCCTATAGCACTGAAATCAGCCGTGCCAGAACCTTTGGTTTTATGCGTGACTTTGAACTGCTACGCTCAAAAAACCTGATACTTGGCGGAAACTTTGGCAATGCTGTCGTTCTTGATGAATACCGCGTGCTAAACAAGGACGGACTGCGCTACAGTGATGAATTTGTAAAGCACAAAATACTGGATGCAATCGGCGATCTTTACACCCTGGGTCACGGCATAATTGGTGCCTACCACGGTTACAAGTCAGGTCACGCCATCAATAACCTGCTACTCAGGGAACTCTTAAAACATCAGGAATCCTGGGAAATTATCAGCATTGATAATGAAACTGAAAAAGCACCACAAATATACCCCGAGACAGAATGTCTTTTGGCTTAGTTTCGGAGTTCAAATCTATCGTTACGCAGTGTCTCTAATGGGGATTTTTGACTGTGAAGAGTATATAATTCGTCACGATCCAAAAACCAAAGCGGGAGCAAGCCTTGACTAAAATTATCAGTGGAACCGAATTTTCAGCCAACCTCAGAGCTGAAATCAAACGCAAAGTCGAAATCCTGAAAAAAGAACATGACATCGTTCCTGGTCTGGCGGTCATCCTGGTAGGAGAAGACCCAGCCAGCCAGATTTATGTGCGCAATAAAGGTATTCAGACCAAAGAAGCCGGAATGAACTCCTATGAGCATAAACTGGCAGAAGACAGCACTCAGGAAACGGTGCTTGAGCTGATTCAGCAATTGAACAATGATGACTCGGTACACGGTATTCTGGTACAGCTTCCCTTGCCCAAACATATAGATGAACATGAAGTGATCAATGCGATTGCGGTCGAAAAAGACGTCGATGGCTTTCATCTTCTTAATGTGGGATTACTGGCAACGGGCTCAGACAAAGGTATCGTACCCTGTACACCACTTGGCTCAATGATGATGCTAAAAGACCACCTGGGCGACCTGTCCGGCAAAAAAGCGATTGTCGTAGGGCGTTCAAATATCGTCGGAAAGCCCATGGCAGCGCTGCTGTTAAAGGAAAGCTGCACTGTCACCATAGCGCATTCACGCACCAGAAACCTGCCTGAAGAATGTCGCCAGGCAGACATACTGGTTGCCGCAGTCGGTCAGCCGGAAATGATCAAGGGCGACTGGATCAAACCCGGCGCAACCATTATTGACGTTGGCATCAACCGCATTAAAAAAGAAGACGGCAGCAATAAACTGGTAGGCGATGTCGAATTTTCAAGCGCCAGCAAAGTGGCAGGAGCAATCACCCCTGTACCCGGCGGCGTCGGTCCCATGACAATTGCCTGTTTACTGCACAATGCACTGCAACAGGCGTGCCGCATAAATCATATTGAAATGCCCTGATAAATACACAATACCCATCCCCCCTGTTTTTGATATATTTTTGTGGCAGGCGTTATATCCATAGGTGATGCGTTTGATAATTTGTCTCTGGGTAGTGGATCAAAGCTGTGTTTTGTAGGTCGGATTAGCCCAAGCGTAATCCGACAAAATCGTGGCACTATGTTGGATGACGCTACGTTAATCCAAGCTACGCATTCGAGTAAATCAACAGGTTTCAGCCATTACCTGTTTCTGATTTTGAGCAAGGGTTTTGCAGCCTGTTCTCTGTCCTCAGTCCTCTGTCTTCTGTCCTCTGTCCTCAGAAACACCCATCCCCCCTGTTTTTCATATATTTTTATGTGACTACTACCGTAAAAACCATTTGTCCAAATTTTCTTTATGCAGCTATAACGATCCACTAAAATAGCGCCCTATAAAAATAATAATAAATATTGGGGAACAAAAATGAAACCAATCAAAAAATCCTTATTGCTTGCTGGCTTGTTTCCAGCGCTATTTATAATGACGCAAGCGCATGCCGACCTGCCAAATCCATTCGACTATAGAACCAATAAAACTGCCAATGCCAACTACGTCAATAATACCACTGACGATGGTAGCGGAGTTGTTAATCCATACTATTTTGGTGGTTCAATAGGACCGGCAGAAGGCAGCAGTTACTGTTCTGGCGCAACAAAATGCGAAGACAAGGATTCCTCCTGGAAACTCTTTGGCGGTTACAAGTTTACTGACAAGCTCAGTGCCGAAGGCTCCTATATAACCCTGGGTGATTTGCACAAAAACGGGGAAAATTCGGATATTTCAGTAATCGCAGCACATGCTGTAGCCTCAATGCCTGTCACAGAACAATTTGAAGTCTTTGGCAAGCTGGGCGTACAACGCTGGAAAAGCGACAACACCGACGGCGGAAAAAGCGGTTTTGGTGTAGCCTATGGTGCCGGAGCCAAAATGCACCTGAGTGAAAGCAGCAACCTGCGCGCAGAATGGGAGAAATTCCCGGGAATAGAAACTTCAGACACAGAAGACACCGATGTAAACATGCTCAGTGTCGGAGTAGAACTGTCTACTTTTTAGTTATGGTTTTTTAGAGACCAAACAGTCGTTTGCTATTGTCCAGTGTTTGCTGTGCGACTTCATTAATCGTTAGTCCCCTTAAACTGGCGATTGTTTTAGCAATGTTTGGCAGGTAGGCGGGTTCATTTCGTTCGGCATAATGACTGGCATCTGGCTGGTCAGGTGAGTCGGTTTCCAGCAAAATAGAACTCAGTGGCAATTCTGTTAGCAGTTTTCTTAATTTTGTGGCACGGGTATAAGTGACTGGTCCACCAAAGCCCAAATAAAATCCCAACTCAATGAGTTGTCTTGCCTGTTGTTCACTTCCGGAAAAACTGTGGATGGAGCCTTTAAGACCGGCAAAGCGTCGCAATTCGCGCAATACAATATCCAGCGATTTACGCGCGTGAATAATCACGGGAAGCTGGTATTCAGCAGCTATTTCAAGTTGCTGCAGAAAAAGCCTTAGCTGTGCCTCTTTGTCTGGATTGGGAATAAAATAATCCAGACCGATTTCGCCAACCGCAACAGTTTTTTGCCTGATTTGCGGTTTTGCGAGTAGATTTCCCAATTGCTCCAGATGCTGCTCCTCATGCTCATCTATAAACATTGGATGCAAGCCATAAGCTGCTACAAGCATGGGGTTTTCAGCAACCATTTGAGTAATAAAATGCCAGCGTTTGGCTACTGTTGCCGAGACAACAATCTTCTCGATGCCAGCAGCCTTCGCCCGTTGTATGACCTGCTTGCGATCAGCATCGAACTCCGCAAAGTCGAGGTGAGTGTGGCTGTCAATATAATGTATTTGGGTCATTGTTTTATGTTGTGTGTCTATCAAGTGTTATCTACCCAGCACCGTAAAAGACTGCTCGACCCTGTTGCCTGCTTCATCAACCAGTGTCAGGCGGTGCTTGCCTTCGCTAATCCACAATGCCTGTTCGTGAAAATGTCGCGTCGTGCCAATAAACTGATTATCCAGATGCCAGAAAATTTGCTCGTTGGGGTTGCGATGGATTGCCTTAAAAATCGTTTTGCCTTTTTTGCCCGTCAGTTCCCTTGGAATATAGACCTGCGTATTGCGTTTCGGGTAGATCAGCGAGATGGGGTTATCAAGACCCTGCTGCGACTGTGCCAGGCGGCAATCTGCACGCCATTCTGGTAACGGTTTATAATCAGGATGTGATTGCTGGTAATAATACGCCTGATCCGGCGGTAGTATAAACCAGTTTTTTGTCTGCATATTGCTGATTGATTCGCATTGGCTGTGCACTCGTAAGCCTTGCTGATCAAGATGCACAAGCTGGTGATAAGGGCTGATACGGTCAAAATGGCTGCTGTCAGGAAGCTGATATTTTCTGGCATCACAATAATCTGTTGCCAGAAAGCCATCATCCTTGCAGATCAAAACCGTTTTCATTTGTTCTACTGGTTTTCGGAACCATTGGTCATTCAGCGGCAAAAGATTGAACACGTCAAATAAAATAGGTGCTGCAACCCGTACTCCGGTCATTCCCTGACGCCCTTCACCAGCTGCATTTCCAACCCAGACACCTACCGTATATTGTGGTGTTGTACCGATTGCCCAGGCATCCCGATGCCCAAAGCTGGTGCCTGTTTTCCAGGCAATTTTATGCGTGCTGTCAAAGCGTTTCCAATAGGCCTGTGTACCCGGTCTGCCAACTTCCAGCAAGGCTTGCAAGGTCATCCAGGCGCTCGCGGGGCTGATTTCATTGCGCCTCTGGGTTTCAATCGTTTCTGTTTTCAGGACTTTTGGATGAAAATAGTAAGCACTGTTTCTGGTTTGTTGTGCCCTGTTTGCCAGATTGGCGTACATGCTGCTTAATTCCCACAGGGTACCTTCTGCGCCGCCCAGAATTAACGGTAAACCATATTCACGCGAACGCCGATGCAGTGTGCTCATGCCCATTTGCCGCAAGGTCGCCAGAAAGCGTTCCACGCCATGCAGACTCAGCATATTGACTGCCGGAATATTCAGCGAGTGTGCCAGTGCCTGCTTGGCGCGTACTGCCCCCCGATACTTGCGGTCGAAGTTTTTGGGGCGATAGCCCGAATAGCGCACGGGGGTATCGGCAACCAGTGTTTCTGGCAGAATTTCACCATTTTCCAGCATGCTTGCAAATAAAAAGGGTTTGAGTGTGCTGCCGGTGCTGCGAGCTCGCTGAATCAAATCAATCGCCTCGCCATGAGTTGCATTTTTTAGTGAATGCGGCGCGTTGCCAATATAGGCTTTGACTTCAAAACTGCGATTATCAATCACCATGACGGCAAGATTGTGTATATCTCTGAGCGCCAATAGCTCGGCATGGTGTTTTGCCAGTTGCATCAGCTGTTTTTGCAGTAAAAAATCCAGTGTGGTCTGAAAGCGTCGCTGCTGTTTGTTTTTTGCAACCAGCGTGTTCAGCAGATGCGGAGCAAGTCTTGGCAGGGCTTTGGGTTTTGCTGGCAGGGGTTCCGCCACGGCAAGCTGATAATCCAGCTTTGCCAGCTTGCCCTGTTCAAAGAGTCGTTTTAAAAGTCTGTCCCGCTTGGCTTTCAGTGCATCCCGTTTACGGCTGATATGAATCAGTGCGGGGCTGTTTGGCAAGACCGCCAGCATCGCACTTTCCGCCCAGGATAATTGCCCGGGATTGCGCCCGAAATAACGCCATGAAGCCGCTTCCAGCCCTACAATATTGCCACCAAAAGGAGCATGGCTGGCATAAAATCCGAGAATATCGTCCTTGCTGTAACGTGTTTCCAGGCGCAATGCCTTAAATGCCTCCAGCAACTTCTGCCAAATATTACGTTTGGGATTATTTGATGCCAGACGTATCACCTGCATGGAAAGTGTACTGCCGCCGCTGACTACCTTGCCAGCCTTGATATTAAGCTTTATCGCGCGGGCAATGGCGAGTGGATCAATACCAATATGCTGATAAAAACGCTTGTCTTCAAACGCGATAATGCTGCTTTTAAACTTCTCCGGAACATGCTTAATCGGTGGAAAGCGCCATTGTTCGTCGGTAGAAATATGTGCGCCCAGCAATCTGCCTTCCTGACTCAGCAGAATACCGGAAACTGGCGACTTGAATAAGGGTTCTGGCAGGCAGTAATAGAAACTGATTGCAAGCAGCAGAGTCACCATGAGAAAGGCTATTCGCCCCGGCTTTTTAAAAATATATAAAAAAAGGGGGGGATGGGTATTATCTTTATGCGCTGTTTTTGGCTTTGTATTTGAATTTGTATTGAATATCGTAATCATTGTATTCGTATATTTTAACGCATATTATGCGCTCTTGTTGCGTCAATATTCTCAGGCAAATGAACATGAAACGATTTTTTATTATCCTGCTGTTGCTTATTATTGCAGCCTATAATGCAACCGTATTCTATGTAGACAGGCAACTGCAAAAAAGAGATTATGCGGGTGTTTATAACAACTGCCATAAGATATGGGCGGCACGCGGGCTTTACAATTATCGTGCCGAACAGAATACGCCACAGGCTATGCAGCGTGCTTTTTCACTGGGCGCCATAGGAGCCGAGGTGGATGTGCACTTTGACCTGAAGCGCAGAAAGTTTATCGTCTCACATGATCATCCCAAAAAGAACAAGGACGGTGAGCTGGTTTATCCCCTGAAAAATGGATCGTTACTTTTCCTCGAAGACTTTTTAAAGGAAGTTGGCAAAGACCATTATTTTTGGCTGGATTTCAAAAATCTGGGTGCATTTAATGATGAGCAGACTGCAATCGTCATCCAGCGTCTGCAAGAAATTACGCAATTTGACAATATCAAGGAACGGCTTTATATCGAGGGTTCCAATCCATTACTGATGCCCAAATACACCAATGCCGGATTCAAAACAATCTTTGGTATTCATCCCATTCGTGAAAGCCTGTTTGCCTCCTCGTTTGTTATTAATGTGTATAAACTGGGCTATTACTTTAGCAACAGCACGGTAATCGGTATGGCAAATGGAAAATACGTTGATGATCCGGTGTATGGCAAAAAAACGCGCGAAAGCTTGAAAAATATCCCCCTGTTTCTCTTTCATGTACCCAATGATGAAAAACTGCTGCATGAATTAATGCAGATTGATAATGTCAGGGTTGTACTGGTAGGCAAGGATTTGAGTATCAATCGCTATAATATTGATGCTTGCGGTGCAAACCAAGAGTAAGTTAGTTTAGCGATTATTTTTTGCTTTTCGAGCTTCTGATCCTGGCAAGCTGGATATAATAAAGAGCCGCTCCCAGCAGTCCGCTATAAACACAGATTTTGTGCAGTGTGGCGACGCTGATTATTCCGAGCAGGGGATTGCTGTTGCTGACTGGATAAAATGGAAAAACGTCGCTATGCATGAGGCTGTCCAGAAATACATGACTAAAAGTGCCGATAAAGGCACTTAAAAAGGTAACCCACCAGGAAATCCTGATTAATTTGTCTCGCTTTGAGATTCCAAACAGCAAAAGTCCAATTTCAGACAGATATTTTCCTGTTAATGCTGAAAAAATCGCAAGCAGGCTTGCGCCCAGATAGGTGTGTGAAAAACCGTGCAGCTTGCCATGCCCTGTGAGCATAACTACCAAGGGTTGCAAATCCATTATAATTTGCGCCCAGCCAAACACCATCAAACTAAAACTGCCCTGTAAGATTACTTTGCTGAGTATTCCTATTCCCATGTGGTAGGGTGTAAATGGCATGTTTTCTTCCTTGTGTTTATTCAGTCTTTGTTATTCGTGATTTAAACATTTTATCCAGGAAACACTGGCATTAATAATGACATCATTTAATGGCGGCAAAAAGCTCCAGTTGATATTGTATCCCGTGAGTACCTTTTTTACGGGTGCTTGCGGGCGAGTCGCACCACAGGCACTTATCCAGACAAGCAGGAAACTTATGCCAAGCATTCTGATAAACATAATTTTTTCTCTTTAATTCAGGGGCGCTGCAATAAAAAATATGTAAAAAAAGGGGGGGGATGGGTATGACCCCGCTTTCAGCTTAGCAAAATATCAGGGGCTGTAGCAAAATATTCTTGTGATGGCGTGAACTGTAGTATATTTATTTTAGTTTGGTCTCCTTATTGTCCACTTATTGTGAAAGATTAGCACTATGCCCGAAGGTCCCGAAACAAGAAGAGTTGCTGACAAGCTTGCCAGTGCCATTGTTGGCAAAAAAGTCATCAAACTGATGTTTGCCCAGCCGCATTTAAAACAGTGGCAGGCGGCTTTTAACAATATGACTGTTGCATCGCTGGATACTTATGGCAAGGCGATAGTGACACGCTTTGTTGATTCAGACAGATCAAAAGCACTCAATATTTATACTCATAACCAGCTTTACGGTCGCTGGGTAATTTGCGCTGCCAATCAGGTTCCACCCACAAAGCGACAATTGCGCCTTGGTATTTATACCAGGGAGCAGTGGGCATTATTGTATAGCGCATCTGATATTTTTGTTTTAAGTGACAAGGAAGTGCCTGAGCACCCTTTTATCAAAAAGCTTGGGCGGGATGTTCTCAGCGCGGAAACTACACTGGATTATGTCATCGACAGGCTTTTATCAGCGACTTATCGCAAGCGTCAGATTGGCGGCTTTTTAACAGAACAGTCCTTTCTGGCGGGGCTGGGCAATTATCTTCGGTGTGAGATTCTGTTTGTTGCAGGTATTCTGCCCTGGCGCAAACCCGTTGAACTGCAAAAGCAGCAAATTCAGAAGCTGGCAGAGACCATTCTCAGACTGCCCAGACAAGCTTACCAAAGCGAAAGCATCACGAATGATCTGGACACTGCCAAAACCTTGATGGCACAGGGTTCAAGCCTTGAAGAAGCGCGTTTTTGGGTGTTTCGTCGGGAGGGGCTAAAGTGCTACCGTTGCGGCAACCTGATCATCAGCAAAAAAAGTGCCGGGCAAGTGTGTTATCTCTGTGAGAAATGTCAGAAATAGTTTGTTTTAGTGTGAAAAGTGTTATCTCGAAAAGATTGGCTGAAGCGCAATCCAATATAATCAATAGGGTCTTGTTGGATTACGCTTCAGATGCTATTGCACAAATCTTAATTATTACAATACGCAATACCACCAATATCTATATTATCCACGTCGTAAGGATTTATAGCTGATTTTTTAATAATCCTTTTGCCAATATGTGTGTAGTTTCCATTTTCAAGTAATTGTCCTGGAGTGAAAGCATAATAATATTGTCCATTGTGGTAGTAAGTTTGTAAACGCTCTACCTTGGTATCGCTAAAAGATGCGCTATTCACAGGTCCCATATATCGGGTTCTTTCAATAAAACCATTATGAAGACTCTCTTCATATGTGTATAAATTGAGTTTTTTGGTGCCTCGAGCAGAGCCTCTTGTGAAAAAATCTATGTCCTTTACAGAAGTATTTCCTGAAGCGGGTGTATAGGCAAGACCTCCCAGTGAATAATGTTTCCTGTATATTGTTATTTTAACAAGATCATTGTTTTCAGTGAGTCGGTATACTTTTCTGGCGAGGCGCACTGAAGGAGCAGGGGATAGCCATCCGGTTACATAGACAGCGCCTGATGTTGAAGAAAGATAAGGATGATGAGAATAAAAAGTCTGAATTTCTTCAATGTTGCCGCTAGTTAAATCTTCAACCTTTAAAAAGTATTGATCATTTACCTGTTCTGAAAAATAACGCTTGCCATTAATCTCAATACCGTTTTCAAATGATGTCATGGGCATTCTCTGAAGCTGGTTGGGGTTACTGCAAAGTGCTGTATATACTTCTTCGGGAATCTGGACTGTTTCTGGATGGCGTAGTCTGTATCCTGCCAGGCTATTTTCAGGATAGGTGTCTCCGATAATATTCCAGTTGGCATCACGATTGACGAAACCAACGTTAATTTTGTCACCAAGATTATGCAAGGCAGTTTTGCGAATAGAAAATTCAATGGTATTGCCTTTTCTGAAATAAGTGATTGGTGAGGCTGTATCCCAGGACCAAAAATCATTATTCTTTGACCTGAACAGAGTGCGATTTTCAACCATATAATCAATGCCTGCATTACCCCAGTCACCACCAAAAAATTGTAGCCCTGTTGCTGCATCGTTATCTGTGTCTATAAATATTTGTGTATTTTCTCCCATGTTTGGCTTCTGGATATAAAAGTACAAATAAGTCGGTGTATCCCAAACTTTAAACAGTGGATCACCCTGGGTAGGAAAGCCTTCCAGCATATTTCTTAGATATATCCATTTTGTATAGTCACCATCAATGCTAAAACCAGTGTCAATCCCATCCACAACAGTAACTGCCCTGGATTTGGATGCAGTATTGCCAGCCGCATCAGAAACTGTATAGGTTACTTTATACGTTCCAATATTATTAATATCAACATTGGAAGTGGTTACTATATTGTTACTAACATCGCCATCGATATTGTCAAATGCAATGGCGGAGGGATCATGAAAGGTATTGGGATGTGGTAATGTTGATTTATTTACTACCATGACATCTGCCCCATTTAATGTAAGCACTGGAGCTTCAGTGTCATTTAATTCATTGTCAATATTAAAGGCTGCTATTGTGCCAGACTCTGGATAAAAACTTTTAACTTGCCAATTTGAATCCCTTTCCATAAAACCAACAAAAATTTGTGGAGCCAAAGTATCCAGTAATGATTTATTAATTGTCATTGAAATGGATGTATTCGTAACGCTATAGGATAGCTCCGAGCTAATGGCACGCCAGTTCCAACGACTATCATTGCTTCTTGATTTATAGAGTGTACCATTTTCAATCATGTACTCGGCACCAGGTTTGTCCCATACAAACGACTGCTGAATACCCAGGGAAGTATCGTTATCAGCATGGAGAAAAAACTGGAAGTTATCCGCACTGGAAATATTGTCAGCAGTGTAGGTAATCGTAATACTGTCATTGTTAGAGACTACCTTCAGCCTGGAATCTGTATTGCTTGATAATTTGTGCATCTCCTGCATGTTTTTGGCAGTGAGATTATGTGGCTGAGGTGAATTATTATTTGTAGTATTTGATGTCTTGCCGCCGCCACAAGCGCTTAACAAGGAAAATAAAACAGCGCTGAAGATAAGCTGGATTAGCTTGTTTTTAGTAGCCATACTGGATCCTTCCATAGTATTTGGAGATTATTTACAAAAGAGGAAGAAATATACTTTTTCTGTGGAATTTCTGTAACTAAACAAATTAATTTGCTGATAAAAGGTAGAAGAGGGTTGATAGCAGGTTGAGTCCAAATATTAAGCAGTCTTTTGCTCTTTACGGTTAAAAAAAATGCATCGTTTCAGCTCTTCATTCGTCTACTAAGTACCCAAACAAAATTTTGTTAGATTAATTTTGAGCGGGTACTTAATACACTACTAATAATCAAAACAGGAGATAGACAATGAAACAACGATATGACTTTATAGTGATCGGTGGTGGTCCAGGTGGTACACCGACAGCAATGGCATTAGCCAGTGCTGGCAAACAGGTCTTACTGGTAGAAAAAGGTCAGGGTCTGGGTGGGACTTGCCTGTTTGAGGGTTGCATACCATCAAAGATTTTACGCGAGTCTGCGCGTCGTTTGGTAGAAATACGCGAAGCGACTGACTTTGGGCTAAAACTTGAAACTCAGTCACTACAGCTTGACTGGAACGCCATTCAGCAACGTAAACAAAACATTCTGACTAAACGCAGCATGGGGGCGCAACAAAAGCTTAAACAGATCCCCAATCTGGAACTGATCATGGGGACAGCCTCATTTATTGATGATAAACAGGTCAAAATCACTCCTCATACGGGTGATTCACAAACCGTCAGCTTTGACAAAGCGATTATTGCAACAGGATCAACACCAGCCCGTCCTCCCATCGAAGGCATTGATTTGCCGAATGTACTGGATAGTGAACAAATACTCAGTATTGATCATCTTCCAGAAAAAATGGTGATTATAGGCGCAGGGCCAATTGGCATTGAATTGGCTCAAATATTTCATACCTTTGGCTGTGAAGTGAGTATTCTCGAAGCAGGCGCTCATATTTTAGCCCCCGTCGATCAGGAATTAGCAGAGCAGCTAAAACAACAAATGATGGATGATGGTATTGCCATTACGACAAATTGTAAAGTCAAGCAGATTTCAGAAACTGCCAGTGAATTAAGCGTAAACTATCAAACAGATGCCGGTGAATCACTCGAGAGATCCGCAGAAATAGTGCTTCTGGTCACAGGCAGACACCCAAATACTGATGGTTTAGGTCTGGAAAATACACAGGTAGAATTTAATCCGCAAGGTATTCAGGTAAATGCACAACTACAAACCTCAGAGAATACCATTTATGCCGTTGGTGATGTGATTGGACAACCCATGTTTGCACACTGGGCAACTGCTCAGGGTTTGGCACTGGCAAAAAATCTTATGGGAATGAAGGTTCCCATGCCAGATAAACAGACAAATAGCGCCGTTATTTTTAGTCAACCAGAAATTGGCATGGTCGGTTTAACCGAAGCACAGGCAACACAGGCAGGGATAGATTACAGCGTTGCCCGTTATGATTTTGCACAAGATGCACGGAGTCAGATAAGTGGCAGGGCAAGTGGCGTATTAAAAATACTGTTTGAAACTCAAGGTCATAAAATTATAGGCGTACATGCACTCACCGAAGGCGCTGATGACCTCATGGGAGAAGCGGCTCTGGTGGTAAAAACAGGGATACCGCTTGAAGCACTCGCAGGCAGTATTCACCCCCATCCAACCTTAACCGAGTCATTTGCACAAGCAGCACGCATGGCACTGGCAAAGTTACAGGCTGGTATAAGTACTTAATCCCCAAGTTTCGGAGTTCAAATCTATCCAAAAGGCATCCTCTCTGGTTTCTAATTCCAATATAAGTTTATGTTTACAATACTTTTTTATAATATTGACTCCGTGATTCTCTGCGAAAAACTCTGCGACTCTCTGCATTACTTAAACTGAATAACTGGAATCAGTGTTTTCCATGCTGTTTTTGAACTCCGAAACTTGAGTAATAAAAAACATGCAAAAAAAGGGGGGGATGGGTAAGATATGTCCCTTTCGACTTATCCTGTCTATCAAATAAAGAGTAACAAACTGAATGACCAAAACATCACAATCCGCTTCTGTCTGGCTGCCAGTCAAAAAACTGTTTCTGCTTTATCTTGGCTTTATTGCGATTTTCTTTCTGGGGCGACTGGGTTTGTTTGTGCTTTATTATGACCGCATTGTTCACAGTGGCACGGAATACTGGTGGTCATTTTTATACGGTTTGCGCATGGATACCATTGTTGCATCGCTGTTTTTGCTGATTCCTGCCATTTTGCTTTTGCTTGTGCCATCTGCACTTGGCAAGTTTGCGGCGTGGCTAAGTCGTGCTTATCTGTTGTTTTTGTTTTTGCTGGTAATTTATATTGAAAACGCGACTTTTCCGTTTTTTGCCGAGTTTGATGTGCGTCCCAACGCGCTTTTTATTAATTATCTGGAATATCCAAAAGAGGTTCTGGGTAATATCTGGGCAAGCTATAAACCGCAGATTTTTATTAGTACGCTGATGCTTATTGCGTTTGGCATCTGGTTCTGGCGCAAGACCCAGGGCTTTTTTATTGAGGTTTACAAGATCGCCTACTGGAAACGCGCTGCACTGTTTTTACCTGTTTTTATTATTCTGTTTATTGGTGTGCGCTCATCCTTTAAACATCGTCCCGCGAATATCTCCGATGCCACTTATACCAATAGTCATCTGGTCAATAAACAATATTTAGGACACCCATAATTTAATCATAAAAAAAGATTATAATTATGGGTGTCCTTTTTTTTCTGAATTTATACTGATACTGATGTGGATACTTTAAAGATATATACTGGGATTTTTAGAAAGTTACAGGTCACAGATGCTAAAAACAATCGTTAAAACGGTAAAATACCTTGTTTTTGTCTTAACAGGATTAATGCTGATTCTGGCTACACTTTATTATTATCGCTTATCACAACGCCCTGCTCAAAGCCCTCTCAAAAAAACACTTTGGCAGGGTATTTCTTATCAGCGTATTGTCAAAAAAACACCACGCAATATAATGATTCACCTGGTTAGTATTGATCTCTCTGCAAAAGGCATTCACTTTCTGGTTTCACCTCCAGGAAATCCTGAGACGTTTGATATCAATGCGCAACGCACCTCTCATTTCCTGCAAAAATACAAGTTACAAGTCGCCATCAACGGCTCATTTTTCAGACCTTTTCATTCGCACGGTCCGTTTGATTATTATCCACACGAAGGTGATCCAGTCGATGTTTTGGGATTAGCGATTTCATCGGCAAAAACCTATTCGGATGATTTTAACGACTGGGCTGTTTTTTGCGCAAACAAAACACGGGTCAGTATCAGCCAAACAGGTTGCCCAGAGCAGACCAGGCAAGCAATTGCGGGTAAACAGATGATCGTAAAGCAGGGAAAGCGTAATACAAAAAATTTAACTGGCAGCTACGCCACATCAGCGCAACCCAGATCGGCAATAGCGCTCAACAAGGAACAAAACAAAGTCTGGTTCGTTGTAGTTGATGGTCGCCAGAAAAATTACAGTGAAGGCATTAACCTCAATGAACTGGCAAACCTGCTACTCGATATTGGTGCCTATAATGCCATTAATCTTGATGGTGGAGGCTCCTCAACACTGGTCACGCAACAAGCATCAGGCAAGGCTCTGTTACTCAATGCGCCTTTTCATACCAAAATCCCCATGCATGAACGCCCCGTTGCGAATCACCTGGGCGTTTATGCACTGCCAGCGGACTCCGCTCTCGATATGTAAAGCTTCATGGCTTCAATCAGTACATAACCCGCTCAAAATTAATCTAACAATTTAGCCCCTGTTTCTGCCACCCATCCCCCCTGTTTTTTATATATTTTCAGTTGATTATGGATGTTTTGCAGGTTGGGTTGCCTCTGCGTGATCTGGCGTTGTACCATACAATAATCCATCTCCTTGTAACCTCAAATGTAAATATTATGTTTCAGTTTGATACTTTATCACTTGTTTTTGGCGGCTTGATCCTGATTGGTTCAGTGCCAAATCTGTTTTATTCTTTTGGTTATTTATCTCATATCGAGCGCAAGGGGCATTATTTAATCCATTATTTTGCCTTTATTTTTTCCATGCTGGGGGTTGTTGCCGCAAATAATACACTGGTGTTTCTTTTTTTCTGGGAGGTAATGAGCCTGACTAGCTGGCAATTGATCCTCACTCGTATTGAATCAGATAAAACACTCAAGGCAGCCCAGTTTTATTTCTTTATGACGCATTTTGGTTTTGTCTTTTTGTTGCTTTTCTTTTTGATCGCATCAAATGGTGATCTTTCGCTGTCGTTTTCTGATATGCACAGCAATGTAGCAAACTTTGCTTACCCCACTTTGCTATTCTTTTTTCTTATTCTGGGTTTATTAAGCAAGGCAGGGGCTGTGCCGTTGCATGTATGGCTGCCTTATGCACACCCTGAAGCGCCTTCGCCTGTTTCTGCACTGATGAGTGGTGTTATGCTCAAGGTGGCTATCTACGGATTGTTTCGTTTTCTGTTTGATGTGCTTTACCCCTGGCCGCTGGAATGGGGTGTGCTGATTCTGGTGATTGGCGCACTGTCATCACTGATCGGGGTTCTGTATGCGCTGAGTGAACATGATATTAAAGCGCTGCTTGCGAATCATTCAATTGAGAATATCGGTATTATCCTGATTGGATTTGGTATGGGGATGATTTTTGACAGTCTTGGTCTAAAAACACTCAGTTCTTTTGCCTTTATCGCTGCGCTATTCCACAGTTTTAACCACATGAGTTTTAAATCGCTACTGTTTATGGGCGCAGGTAGCGTTCTGCATCAGACACATACCAGAAATATCGAAAAATATGGTGGTCTGATTAAGTCAATGCCGATTACAGCAATGACGTTTTTGCTGGCTTCGATTTCTATTTCTGCCTTGCCTCCAAGCAATGGTTTTTTAAGTGAGTGGATGATTTTTCAGTCAATGCTGGGGTCTAGTCACATTGATAATATTTCACTCAAGCTGGCGATTCCATTTGCCATTTTTGCACTTGCCATGACGGGTGGACTCGCCATTGCCTGTTTTGTGAAAGCCTATGGAATTACTTTTCTGGGTTTGCATCGCAGCAGCAATACCAGGAATGCACACGAGGTCAATCTGTTAATGCAGACGGGCATGTTGTTAATGGCTCTGGTTGTCGTTTCTCTTATGCTTGTCACGCCATTTTATATTGGCTGGTTTGATCAGGCGCTAACGGGTCTGGGGCATGTTTCGGTTTATGCAAAAATATTTCCTCAGGGAATATGGCATATGCATTCAGTCGGCGTGCATGGTGGAGTTGTTTCACCGTTGATTTTATTATTTGCACTGCTGGGAATCACGCTATTACTGATGTATGTC
>JALVDQ010000418.1 GCA_027008885.1 Thiotrichaceae bacterium
AATATACATACCAGTCAGCAGGTATTTGTTATTGTCTGAGATAGCAATACCACGGGCATCCAGACCTAAGCGAATTTTCTTAATGGCTTGCAATGTTTTCAGGTCATACTGGAATAGCCAGCCATCACGACCCAGGTTGTAAGCATATTTACCATCAGGGCTAAAGGTATAACCATGAGCACGCGCGCCTGCTGGCAGGTGGGCAACAACTTCCTGCTTGTCGGTATCAATAACGCCTACGCTAAAGTTTTCACGCTCTGTAACAAACAACAAATCATCAGGATGCTCGGGGGCTTTCACGCCTTCCTGCTTGGGTACATCCTGCAAGGATTTTTTCATGTCATCCATTGTCCAGTGGAAATCCTTGGGTGGATCAACATTATACACATGATGCGCAATTGCCTTCATTTCTGCTTCAGATAGAGCCTTGCCAATAGGGTTAGCATCTGAACTCCAGGTAGGCATTGATGTGCCGGGGCGACCCGCTTTAATTGTCGCATAGACGGCTTCTTCGCTTAATGGGTAGTTAAAACGACCTGCCTTTTTACTTTTGTCACCATCGTGTAAACGCTTTTTGGTAATATTTGGACCGGTTGCTCCGGTTAATTTAGGGTTGTGACAGCCACCACACTCTGAACTTACAAATTCAACCACCGAACGACCATTTACCTTGTCTGCCGCCTTGATGTCCTTGTATTCTGTCGCCTGGACACCAGCTGACATGATTGTCGTGACAGCCAGAGTCAATATGCTGACAGGTATTCTGCCAAATGCAGGATTCTTTTGTTTCTTCATAATATTCTCCATATTAAAGATGAGGATAAAAACTCACGCCAGCCCCTCAAAATTACCAGCGAGTTATTTCATACTGCCCCTGTTAGCCCGCCCTAAACTATTAGCCCGCAGCCAAAGGAATAAACAGTGCTTGAGGACGTATATTTAACATCATATACAATTTGAGCATTGACCTGTATCAAGTGGTATTTTAATATCTAATGCAATATGACCTGTATCATTGGTTTGTGCAAAAATTTATTAAATTGCGATTAAAATATCTGGCATAATCGGCGAGACTCTGTTTATATTCAATATACGTTTTTTCTTGTGTCGATTCATTTAGATCATCTAATAAAACGACCCTGCATTGCTTGTTATTTTGTTGCTGTTCCTGGCTTAGCCCTGGAAGAATAAGCTTGTTACCGGATTTGTAGCCAAGCAGATAATAACTTCCCATGGCGATAACGCCCCGCACTTCTTCTTTTATATCTTTCGATTGTAGCTTTTTAAGCTTGATAGCATAGTCTGTAGTATTGGCAGCAGTATTATTTGTTTTTTTGATTTTTGACTTCGGGCAATATACTGGCTGATCTTCTAGTTCCATAATAATGGGTTCTACGAGACAATCTTCTGCTTCTTTCAGGATCACCCAGCAGTTATCTTTCAACCAAAAACCCGGTGACAGGCAGGTCGTAGCCTGTTTTTCCATGGCTTGTGTCTGAGAAGTTGGATTGTCATTTTTTTGAGGGAATGCACTACCGAGGTTAGCCCAAAAGATCAGAAATAATAGAATCCATCTTGCACCAGTAATTGATAAAATTGTGCGGATAAGCATAAAAACTCCTTTAATTATCACAAAGAATTAAGACCATACCCATCCCCCCCTTTTTTTAGATGTTTTTAAAAAATAGTTAAAAATGGGGGGGATGGGTATGGGTTATTTAAGATAGGCAACGTGGCTATTCACAGAACAAAATGTGTCTGATTAAGTGAAAATAGTATACTAAACATTTTTTAAGAATCAGGTTTCAACATATTTATTTTGAACAGCTCCTTTTTCCCTTATTTTCACAGCTATAACACTTGGGAGGAATTTCTGGTCGATTACCAAAATCCCGGGTAGAAGCATCTAAAGCACAATTATTTTCCAGCATTTTCAAGAGTGGCAAGCCTTCAGGACTATCTTTATCAATCTTATTAATAGCTTGCGGATATTTAATCATTTGTACTTTTTCACAGGCATCAATACATTGCATACATTGCGTACAAGTAAACATATGACGCTTTGTACTGCGAGGCTTTAAACGCATGGGACAAGCATGTTCACAGGAGCTATCACAATCTACACATTCTTTTCCCCGCTTGCGATCAAAAGATACCACCATTGCTTTTTTATTACCCATCCAGATTAAACTTTGAAAGACACCAATAGCACAGCCAAAACGACAAAATAAATGCCTTGCAAGGGTAAATTCAATGACGAATAAAACAGTTGCGACACTAATAAAAATAAACTGGTTTCGTGTAAGGTTTCCACTGAACAAATTACTATAAATTTCTTTGGGTGGAAGAAGGTATGTTAATAAAACAACTGCCCAGGTAAATGATATAAACACGACGACTATGGCAGTAACAAACCACCAGCTTTTATTGGGTTTAATGTGTGTGCCATCTTTCTGTTTTACTGGCAGTGTTTTCTTGTCCCATAAAGAGAGTTTTCCAGAGGCTCGTCGCATCAAAGCGTTTATAGCTTCTACAACAGAAAAATGCGGACACAGCCAGCCACAATATAAACGCCCCCACTTCCATACAATATATACACCAATCGCTAAAGCAGAACCGAGAGGTAAAAAGAAACGAAGAAAGAAATTTATTGCAATTTGAAGGGCATCAATATCACCCGATCGAACGGCATCCATACCCAATGTCCATGGGTAGGTTAAAAACACAAAGTGATTTTCATTTAAATCAAAGCGAAATAAATTTAAAACAGGGGCAAAGATAAAAAGCAGGAAAAATGCACTACGCCAAACAAAACGTTTTTGTTGCACAGTCATCTTTAACTCACTCACTTAATCTAGCCCAAATTCAACTTTTATACAGTAGAAACTATACTGGTTAATTTATTACTTTTTGTGATGGTAATATGATTAGTTTGTGATATTTTTGTGATAATTGACTCTATCTGCCTATTTATTGACAAGCATAAACCCAACTCCTCTCACTGTTTTAATGTTTAATTCTGGTAGTTTTTTGCGTATTCTACGCACTAGAGAACGTAATGATGACTCACCAACAATCGTATCATTCCAGATAAGCCGCTCAAGCTCTGAAGCATGGATAATTTGATTACGATTTTTAACCAGATGGACTAATAAATCCATCTCTTTACGAGTTAATAAAACAGGGCTTGCATTTTTAAGCAATGTTGCTGGGGAATAACTAAAAACATAACCAAAACCAAGTGCTACAGACTGTTCGGCTAAAGCTAACTGTTTCTTATAATACTCAAAACTTTCTTCAAGCTCTTTCTTTTGAATATTATTACGATAAGCCTGAATAAGGATGCCGCAAGTATCAAGAAAAGGGCTTAAAGAATTAGCAAGACTTAGATGATAACCACCTTCTCTGTTTGCGATCCCGACAACACCCAACAATACCTCTCCATTATAAAAAGGAATACCCATAAAGGAATTAAGTGGTGGATGACCATGAGGGACACCACAACTGCGGCTATCAGTTTCAGGATGATTAGAGATAATAAGTTGCCCGGTCTTCAGCACAGCACCATAAAGTGAGTCTAATCGGGAAAAAACCATACCCTTGTTTTTGGTATCTTCGTATAAGCGTTGAGTTTCATCACTCCATGCTATATTAGTCGTTGCATGACTTTTTATATAAGGTGCGTTATCTTCAGTATAAAAAACTTCACCTATAAAACCATATTCACTTCCCGTTAACTCAAGTAGCGTATCGAGCAAACCATTAAACAGGGTATAAGGGTCTGTCTCTTCAATATAACGTAGCAAAGCCTTTGTAATTGCCTCAAGCAAGTATTTTTCAGGAATTTTTTCAGTGTTTCTCATAGGTGTAATCATAGTGCAACAAAACAATTTCATGCATGAATAAGCTCATAATCAATCGAAAGAGTAAAAGGCTTAAAAAGTTAAATATTGCTATATTCTCTATTTTTTAGCTTTAAAGCATGCTCACGACGGTTTTTTGGCTTATATTTAAAGTCCCATAAGGTGGCTTTATCAAGAGATGCGAATAGTCGTCTGTTTTCAAATCATATACTTGTATTTATATAATCTCACGATTAGACTGCACTTGTTAGTTTTTATGAGAATCAAAAAATGTTTCAGGGAAGTATGGTGGCATTAATCACGCCAATGACGGAAGTTGGTGATATTGATAATGAGGCACTGGAAGCGCTTGTCGCTTTTCATATTGAGAATGGCACAGATGTTATTGTTGCCATGGGTACGACTGGAGAGTCAGCTACTTTCAGTCATAAAGATCATCGTGAGGCTGTGAAGCAGATCATAAAATATGTGGCAGGTAAAATTCCTGTGATTGCCGGAACGGGTTCCAATAGTACCCAGGAGGCTCTTGAACTCACTAAAGCGGCCAAAGAGGATGGTGCTGATGGTGTCTTGCTGGTGGCGCCTTATTATAACAAGCCGCAGCAAGAAGGTTTGTATCAGCATTATAGGTATATTGCGGAGCGTGTGGCAATTCCACAGTTATTGTATAATGTCCCGGGTCGTACTGCGGTAGATATACTTCCAGAGACGGTTGAGCGCCTGTCTGATATTTCTAATATTGTTGCTATCAAGGAGGCCACGGGTGATCTGGAACGTGCAAAAGAACTGCTTGAGCGCTGTGGTGATCGTCTTGATGTTGTTAGTGGTGATGATGCTACAGCAATGGAGCTGATGTTGCTGGGTGGTAAAGGTAATATATCGGTTACTGCCAATGTAGTGCCAGCGCAAATGCATGATTTATGTGTTGCTGCCCTGGCTGGTGACAGACAGAAGGCTGAGGAGATAAATGCTCCATTACTGGATCTTCACTCAAAGCTGTTCGTAGAGTCAAATCCGGTTCCTGTCAAATGGTTAATGCATAAAATGGGCTTTGGTAGTAATACTCTGCGCCTGCCTCTGGTTCCATTGGCAGAAGAGCATCAGGCAGTTGTTGCAAAAGCAGCACAAAAAGCTGGAATCGTTCTATAATCGTCAACATCGAAGTACAACGTATTATAAAGGATAGAGAATCTGATGGTTAATAAACTGGGTGGCAACAAGTTATCTTATGTGGTTGTTTTATTCGTACTTGTAGTGAATGTGTCGGCATGTAGTGTTGTCGATAACTTTATGGATACAAAAAACAGGATAAATTATAAAAATAATCACTCTGTTAAAAATCTGGAGTTTCCGCCTGATTTGACAGCTCCTGAGTTTGATATGGCATTTGCTCTGCCAGCAGATGGTGTTGTCAATGCCTCTTCATTGGGAAATGCCACCAGTGGAGGTTATACCATTGATGGTAGAAAAATTTCTGTGTTACCCGAAGATACTAATATCAAAGTTGGTGGACAAGGTAATGTACGTTGGCTCGATGTTGCTGCGCCTGCTGAAGTCTTGTGGCCTAAAATTCGTGACTTTTGGCGTTCAGTAGGAATTGCGGTTAAGCGTGATGAGCCTAAAATTGGCATAATGGAGACTGAATGGGCTGAAAACAGGGCTGGTCTCCCTATGGACTGGTTTAGAAGGTCGCTCGGAAAAATGTTTCAGGCTGCTTATGATGCTGGAACACGGGATCGTTATCATCTTAGAATTGAAAAACCAGATGCAAATACCACGCGTATTTTTCTGACTCATAAAGGAGCGGAAAAAGTAGTTACCAATACAGTCTCGGGCTGGGAGTTGCGCCCTGCCAATCACGAGCTGGAAGCTGAAATGCTGAATAGGCTAAAGGCATTTTTACAAGGTGATGTGGGAGCCGCAAAAGGTAGTATTTCTACGGATAAACTAAACCAGACGACTTCATTGGTAAATCTGGTTACTCAGGAAGGTCAGCCAATCTTGCAAATTAATGATAACTACAAGCGTGCCTGGGTATTGACGGGGATAATGCTTGACCGCATGGGGCTGGTATCTGAAAAACGCAATCAGGCTGCGGGTATTTATGAAGTCAAGTATCAGGGTGATGAGGCTGATACTACAAAAAGAGGGTTCTTTTCCCGCCTCTTTGGTGGGAAAAAAACTTTGCTGGTTAAGGGGCGAAGTTATCAGGTTCATGTAGAAGATGCCGGAAAACTATCGGTAGTTAGAATAATGGATGAAGAAGGAAAACCATTAGATAAAAAACTTGCCAGGCTTGTGCTTACCCGTCTGAAAAAAGAATTTGATCGCTAGTTGCTTGTTAGTGATAGTCGATGATTCGTTTTGCCTCGCTGGGGAGTGGAAGTAAGGGTAATGCGACCTTAATAGAATCTGGAGAGAATGGTTCTGATACCCGGATTTTACTGGATTGTGGTTTTTCAGTTGTCGAAACAGAAAAGCGTCTTTTGCGACTAGGTCGTGAAGCAAATACCATTACAGCCATTGTATTAACGCATGAGCACTCTGATCATGTCAGTGGGGCAGGGCGCTTGTCGCGTAAATATAATATTCCTGTCTGGTTGACGGCAGGGACAGCTCATGCCTGTAAAGATACCAATTATGCAGAAATGAATTTCATTGATAGTCATTCGAGTTTTGCAATTGACGGTATTCAATTGCATCCATTTCCTGTTCCGCACGATGCAAGAGAACCATGTCAATTTGTTTTTTCAGATGGTGCGTCACGTTTAGGTGTTGTCACTGATCTTGGTTGCTATACACCACATATTCTCAGATGCCTGGATAAACTGGATGCCTTGTTGCTTGAATGTAATTATGATCGCTCGATGTTGCTCAACGGTTCTTATCCCCGGTCTTTAAAAGAAAGAGTTGCTGGTCATATAGGGCATCTGGATAATCAACACGCGACCCGGTTATTACAAGAGTTAAACCTGTCAAAACTGAAACATCTTATCGGTGTGCATGTGAGTGAAAAAAACAATAAACGGGAGTTTGCCCTGGATGCACTTTGTCAAGGGGTGAATTGTGAAAAAGAAATGGTGTCATTGGCATCACAAACAAAGGGATTTAATTGGAGAGAAATATACTAAGCAACTGTTTTATATAAGAATTGTAATTTAATCCAAATAAAGTTGAAATTAGTGGTTGACTCAAAAATGTATCTCCCTATAATGCGCATCCTCTGACACGGAGCAGCTCTTTTTTGAGGCTGAACCTGAAAGAAAAAACAAGAAAAAAGATAATATTTTTGTTGACTTTTTCTTGAAGGAGATTATAATTCTCCGCCTCGCTTAAACAAGGGTTTAAGCTGTTACTTAAAAAATGAGAACCAGAAAAACTTGTGTGGGTGCTTGTAGCTTGCGAATAACGCAAGAAGCAAGAACTCAACAAACGTTAATTTTTGTAATGTTTTTTTATTGTTATTGATATGTATTTGGTATGTATTGATAGCTAATAAGAAACCGATTAAACACGTTAAGTTAGGTTCGACCTTCAATTTAAAGATATAGAGTCTGAAAGGACTTAAAACAATTTAAACTGAAGAGTTTGATCCTG
>JALVDQ010000419.1 GCA_027008885.1 Thiotrichaceae bacterium
TGGATTAGCGTAGCGTAATCCAACATAGTGCCATGATCTTGTCGGATTACGCTCAGGCTAATCCGACCTACGAAACTCTATTTTCTGTCTTCTGTCTTCTGTCTTCTGACCACCCATCCCCCTTGTTTTTGATATATTTTTAAACCACGGAAGACACCGAATAACACGGAAAGAGTTATTGTTTTTTTTCGTGTATTTCGTGTGTTTCGTGGTCTAAAAACGTCGTTGCAATAATTTAAAAAAGACTTTCCACTGGGTTCTAAACTGGTTTTTTAGTGCTTCCGCTTTCCAGGATTGATAGGGAATCTGCTCCTTTTGCAGTTTTTTTGAGAGGTCTTTATCCAGATGAAAGGGGTTTAGCGCAGTCCAGTCAAGATCACCAAAGCCCAGAAAATCATTGGCTTTGTTTTCTTTGTGTATAATTGACAACCACAAGGCATGGTTCTGAATTGTTTTGATTTTGCTGACTTTTTTCCATTCTCCGTGTCTTTCCCGACTCCATACGCTGGCAAAATTATCAGCCCGTTCAATCAGGCTGATAAAAGGATTGTTAACGTGCCTGCGTCTGCCGAGTCTGACCCTGGGTTCTATTTGCAGGGTGAGTCCGTCGATAATATCTATTGCCATAAAGTCTTGCCGGGCAAATTCACCCTGAATTGTTTTTACATAGTCTTCATGCAGACAGTCATCATTATCAAGCCGCGAGGTGATCAGGTATGGTTCGTGCAGCAAATTGCTAATTTCGCCTTTGATGCTGGGCAAAAACTCATCCATTCCGTCAATATATTTGGGCTTGAACTGGGGAAAGCGAAGCGCAAGCGAGTGAATTCTTTTTTTGTATTTAGCTGCTGTTTTAGTGTCAAAAAAAACGAGCCAGGTGAAGTTTTGTTGTGTTTGCGCCCTGACTGAGGGGTAACAGAACTGTTCAAACAGGTTTAAGCGATTTTCCATCCAGGCATCCGTTAATACCTGTGTTTTCTCACGGGTGGTATTCCAGCCCTGTTTGCGCAGGTTAAAGCGGGTAATGATAAAGTGTTGATTCACTAAATTCCTGTATCTGGGGATGTAGTGTCATAACACCCATCCCCCCTGTTTTTCACATATTTTAAAACCACGGAAGACACTGAATAACACGGAAAGAGTATTGTTTTTTTTCGTGTGTTTCGTGGTCTAAAGCTACCGCTGTGTGATTTGCTTGTCTTGCTTATTCAGGACTGAATGATGAGCCGCAACCGCAGGTTGTCTTTGCATTTGGATTGCGAATAACAAACTGTGAGCCTTCCAGACCTTCGGTATAGTCGATATCGGCTCCTACCAGGTATTGAAAACTCATGGGATCAATCAGCAGTGTCACGCCATTTTTTTCTACCTGGGTGTCACCTTCATTAATGGTTTCATCAAAGGTAAAGCCATACTGAAAACCGGAACAACCACCGCCTGAAACAAAAACTCGCAGTTTCAGATTGTCATTATTCTCTTCTTCAATAAGCCCTTTTACTTTATTTGCCGCAGCATCAGTGAAGTTTAATACGGGTGCTGCACTTGCTGTTTCAACTGTCATGTTTGTACCTTAATATATTGCTAAATTGAGTTTGTAGATAGTGGGTCAAAGCTGTGTTTTGCAGGTCGGCTTAGCCTCAGCGTAACCCGACAAGAACGTGGCACTATGCTGGATTACGTTGCTGGATTACGTTGCTGGATTACGTTGCTGGATTACGTTGCTGGATTAAGTTAAATTACGTTGAATTACGCGACACTATCCAAGCTGCACATTGAGTAACCCAGCACACAGTTTGTGTATATTACTTCC